>DATGVY010000633.1:0-10105 GCA_035299845.1 Streptosporangiaceae bacterium | reverse complement strand
GGACAAGGACCGGCGCGGGGACAAGGACCGGCGCGGGGACAAGGACCGGCGCGGGGACAAGGACCGGCGCGGGGACAAGGACCGGCGCGGGGACAAGGACCGGCGCCGAGGATAACGGAAGGCTTGCGGTAATGACGGATCTCGCGGACTTCGCCCGCCTGGTAACTGGTGATCACGGTCTGTGCGTGGTGTCCACGCTGCGCGGCGACGGCTCCATCCAGTCGTCTGTAGTGAACGCCGGAGTGCTTGATCACCCGGTCACCGGGCGGCCGGTAGTCGGCCTCGTGGCCAGGGGTGGCAGCCGGAAGCTCGCCAACCTGCGGGCAAGGCCGCAGGCGACCATCGTGGTACGGGCCGGGTGGGAATGGGCGTCCGCCGAGGGGCCGGCCGAGCTGGCCGGCCCCTCGGATCCGCTGCCCGGGCTCGATGCCGAGGCGGTGCGGGTGCTGCTCCGCGCCGTGTTCACCGCCGCGGGCGGCACCCATGACGACTGGGACACCTACGACCGGGTGATGGCAGCAGAGGGCCGCACCGCCGTGCTGGTCGAGCCGCGCCGGGTGTACGCCAGTTCCTGACCGGCGCCGCCAGCCTGCACCTGGTCACGACGGATAGCAGTAGGAGTCGCTGGACGCGTCACCGCCCTGCAGCCTGATCTGGTGCGGGCGCCGCCCGCGGAACGCCTCGCCTTCGAGGAAGAACCGCTCGTCGACGGTCACGCCACCGTCGGCGACGTCAAGCTTGGCCATCCACGCGCCAACGCCGTCGGGATAGAACTGGTCGTCCCACGCCCCGTAGAGCGAGTTGGTGAAGTAGACCCGCTTGCTGTCCCTGCTGACCTCGACCATCTGCGGGCCGCCGCTGAGCGGCTGGTCCGGCCGCGCCGGGTGAGCCGCCCGGCCGACGATCCCGCCCATCCGGACCGAGCCGGTCTCCCGCGGGTGGAACGGGTCGGAGACGTCATACTGCTTCATCTCGCCGGTGCCCCAGCAGGAGACGTACAGTTTCTGGTCATCGACCGCCAGGGCCAGGTCGGACACCAGCGCCGGCACGGCGCCGAAGGGCTGCAGGGCGGGCGGCAGATCCGCGGCATCGGCGGGCTCGGCCGGGATCGAGATGACCTTCTGCGCTGCCCACTTGCCGTTGTCGTCCTCGTGCCACAGCCAGATGGATGCGGACAGGTCTTCGACGCTGACCACCACGCCCACGAAGCCGTACTTCTGCGTCGGGTTGTGCGCGGGCCGCAGCTCCAGCGCCATCTGGTGCTCGTCGCCGAGGTCGATGGTCTGGATGTTGGTGCGGGTCTTCATGTCCCAGAAATGCAGCCGGTGGCCGTACTTGCGGCCGAGCAGCAGCTCAGGAACGACCCCGTTCTCGATCATCGACGGGGTGCCCCACTCGGAGGTGATGGCCACGTCGTGGTTGATGTGCCACCACACGTCATAGGCCAGGTACTGGTCACCGCGGTCGGCCTCCCACTGGCCGACCACCTCGAACGAGTTGTGGTCGAGCAGCGCCACGCCACCGGGACCGTCCTGGCCGTCGCCGCCGAGGCAGGACACGAACAGGCCGCCGGGGCCGCAGTGCACGGTGTGCGGCCGTGAGTAACCGGCCCGCTTGCCGAGTTCTTCCGGACCGAGCACCTTGACGATCTTCGGGGCGGCCGGGTTGTCCTTCGTGTCCAGCACGTAGAGGCGGGATGACCGCAGCCCGGGGACGATCAGGTACTGGCGGCCGCCGTGGTCGTGCCCGCCACCGGGGCAGAGCGCGCTTGAGCACGCGTTCCAGCCGAAATGGTGCAGCTCGTCGCCGAGGTTGGGCAGCTCGGTGAAGCCGACGACCGAGCTGTAACTGGCCGAGGCCGGGTCGACGTCGACCACGGCGATCGCGTCCGGTTTGTCGGCCGGGCGGGCGAAGGCGGCTACATACGCGAGTTGCTCGGGCGGTGCGGCCGCCGCGTCGCGCGGCGAGCGGTAGAAGGTCGGGTCGGTGTGATGCTCGCCGTTGTGGTGCTCGTGCTGATCGGACATGGCGCATACCCTTCATAGTCGTCTGAGAATATAGGGATATTCGCGGAACGTGCCTGGATGCTGGGAGGAGCCAGCAGGGCAGTCACGAAGCTGGATGGCCACACTGCCAGCCTGGCCAGCATCGATGTGCAGCTGAGCGGCCGGCCTACCTGGAGCCATGCGGGAAGTCTCCGGGATGGCCGGCGGCGGTGTCAACGGTGCCAGCCGGGGGCCCAACGGCAGGCGGGCAGCGGCGCTGGCCTTGCTGGCCCGGTGGTCAGCAGCAGCGCGGCGTGGCGGGCCGGGGGTTCTGGCCCGTGCCGAAGGCCCGGTCGATGGGCGGGGTCGGCCTGTCCCGGGCGTGGTGAACACGGCGCTGGCCCGGTGTTAGCGCGCTGGAGTAGCGAGGTCCGGCGGGTGGCGAAGGGGCACTGGCCGGCGGGCTGGGGGCCGTCCCCGGCACGGGTGAATCACGGCGCTGCCTCGGTGTCAGCAGCGCGGCGTGGCGGACTGCGGGGTCCGGCGGGTGGCGAAAGCCCGGCCGGCGAGCGGCCGTCCCCGGCATAGTGAATCATGGCGGGATTCCGTCGGCCTTGGCGATGCGGAACCGCAGCTTGCGGGATTGCCTTAGGTTGGCATGCGAGCCTGGGACTGGCCTGGGCGACCTGAAGCACCGACGATGCAAGGGCCGGCGGTGGCCGCTGGCCCGCGGAAAGGCAGACCCGTGCGCCGTTGCCCGTCCTGGGTCCGGAGAACCTGCGCCGTCGCCGCCGCCCTGCTCGTGACGGGATGCGCGGCGGCGGGCGGCGCTCAGTCGTCCGCGCCGGGAAGACCGCAGCGGCCCGGCACGCAGGGCGGCGCGATGCGGCGCAGCGGGGCTGACCTGCTGGGCGGCCCGAGTGCGAGCGGTGTTACCAGCCCGTCCGCCTCCGTCGCGCGAGCTGGCCGGACGGCGCGCCGGCAGGCGGCAGTTAGCCGCCCGGTCGCTGTCCGGCCGCCACTGGCCGGCCAGCGAGTCACCGCGGCGTCGGTCCTGCTGCCGCCGCCGCGCGCGGTGCTGCCCGCGATGTCCGTGCGGCAGCTCGCCGGGCAGCGGATCATCTACAGCTACCGCGGCCTGACGCCGCCCGCCCGCCTGCTGCGGCGGATCCGGCATGGCCAGGCCGCCGGGGTGATCTTCTTCGCCAGCAACATCGCCAGCCGGGCGCAGCTCAGCGCGGTCGCCGCCGAACTGCAGCAGGCGGCGATGAGCAGGCACAACCCGGTCCGCGAGCCGCTGCTGCTGATGACCGACCAGGAGGGCGGAGTGGTCCGCCGGCTGCCCGGCGCGCCGGTATTGTCGGAGAAGCAAATCGGAGCCGCGGCCAACCCCGGTGCCGGGGCGACGCGCGCTGGCCGCGGCGCTGGGCGCAACCTGCACAGCGCCGGCCTGAACGTCAACCTCGCGCCGGTCCTCGACGTGTACCGCCAGGCGGGCAACTTCATCGACCAGTTCGGGCGCTCGTACAGCATGGATCCGGGCGTGGTCGCCGCGCTCGGCGCGGACTTTATCACCGCGCAGCAGGGCACCGGCGTAGCCGCCACCAGCAAGCATTTCCCCGGGCTCGGCGCGGCCAGGCGGGCGCAGAACACCGACGAGCGCCCGGTGACGCTGCACCTGTCCGCGCATGCGATCCGGACTGTCGACGAGCTGCCCTATAAGGCGGCCATCGCCGCCGGGGTAAAGCTCGTCATGGTGTCGTGGGCGGCGTACCCGGCACTCGGCTCGCACCGGCCGGCCGGGCTGTCGTCCAAGATCGTCCAGGGCGAGCTGCGCCAGCGGCTCGGCTTCGGCGGCGTCACCGTCACCGACGCGCTGGGTGCCCGCGCGCTGCAGGCCTTCGGCACCATCCCGAATCGCAGCGTGCTGGCGGCGACGGCCGGGATGGACCTGCTGCTCTGCGCGGTCCAGCGAGTGAGGGAGGGCATCCAGGGGCTGAACGGCCTGGCCGGTGGCTACACCGGCGGCACCCTGAACCGGGCCGACTTCCAGGCGGCCGTCCAGCGCGTCATCGCGCTACGGACCAGCCTGGCCGGGTAGGCCAGCGGCCTGGCCTGCCGGATATGCCCGGGCCTGGCGCGCCAGGAATATCCCGCGCGCGTCCATCGCTGGCGGCGCACATACTGAACGATGTGCTGCGCATATCGGTGGTGGGCAACAGCGGATCGGGCAAGACGACAATCGCCAGGGTGCTCAGCACTGCGCTGAACGCACCGCACCTCGAGCTTGACTCGGTCTTTCATCAGCCAGGCTGGGTACCGCTGGCGGAAGCGGAATTCCGCCGCCGGGTCGCGGAATTCGTCGCGGCGCCGCGCTGGGTTGCTGACGGCAACTACTCCAAGGTGCAGGACCTGGTCTGGGCCCGCGCCGACACCGTGGTCTGGCTGGACCCGCCCAGGTACCGCGTGATGCGCCGGGTCATCTGGCGGACACTGCGCCGCGTCGCGCTGCGGGCCGAACTATGGAACGGCAACCGGGAGCGGTGGGGCAACCTGCTGACAGCGGATCCGAAAGAGTCGGTCATCGCCTGGGCGTGGACCCGGCATCACCTAACCAGGCAGCGATACATGCGCGCCATGGCCGACCCGGCCAACGCGCACCTGACGTTCATCCGGCTGCGGACGCCCGGCGAGGTGGCCGCGCTGGTCAGCCGGGCGCGAGGCCGCTCAGCGCCCGGACATGGCGTCAATCCTGGCCATCTCGCCGGGGTCGAGCGTGAAGCCGAACAAGTCGATGTTGGCCGCGATCCGCCCGGCGTTGGCTGACTTGGGGATGACCGCGATCTCGTGCTCCAGGTGCCACCGCAGCACCACCTGGGCCGGCGTCACGCCATGCCGCTTGGCGATCTCGGTCAGTACCCCGCTACGCAGGTTGGTGCCCTTGATCGGGCTGTAGCCTTCGAGCACGACGTCCCGGTCCCGCATGGCCGCGAGCAGCTTCTGGTCATGCTGGGCCGGGCTCCACGGGATCTGGTTGACCGACGGTGCCTCACCGGTTGCCTCGGCGAGCTCGTCGATCTGCGCGACGGAGTAATTGCTGACGCCGACGGCCCTGGTCATGCCCTCGTCCCTGAGCGCAAGCAACTCACGCCATACCGCCGGGCTCGCCGACCCGGCCGGCGGCCAGTGCACCAGCCACAGGTCGACGTGATCGGTGTCCAGGCCGCGCAGGCTGGCGGCGAGAGTGGCCCGCTCCCGCCCGGCCCCTTCGCCGGGGAGCTTGGTGGTGATAAAGATGTCGTTGCGGTGCACGCCGCTGTCGCGGATGGCGCGGCCGGCCTCCTTCTCGTTGCGGTAGATCGTCGCGGTGTCGATGTGCCGGTACCCGCAGTCGAGCGCGGTCCGCACCGCCTGGTAGGCCTGGTTGCCGCGGAGCTGCCACGTGCCGAAGCCGACGAGCGGCATGAGGATTCCGCTGGCCAGCATGACGCTCGGGATCTCGTGATTCTCTGACATAAAGCCCATTCTGGAGTGCCCGCGCCCGGCAGGCCGCACGCTCCCCGCCAGATCGCGCCGACCCTTGCACCTTGCGTCACATCAATAACAGCAGTTTCAAGATCAAATTAGTGGTGAAGACTTAAGCCGGGGCCTGCGGGTGCCCGAGCCGGGTCGGCGTCAGGCGACTGGCGTGCCGGTGCTGGCCGTCAGTTCGGCCAGCAGGCCGGTCAGCCGCAGCGTGACCGGGCCCGCCTTGCCCGTGCCGATCATCCGGCCGTCCAGGCTGGTCACGGGCGCGATCCCGGCCATGGTTCCGGTGACGAACACCTCATCGGCCGTGTACAGCTCGGCCAGGCTGTAGTCACCGGTCGCGTGCGGGATTCCCGCGCCGGCCGCCAGTTCGAGCACGGCCGCCCTCGTGATGCCTGCCGGGCACGCCGCCGCCGTCGGCGTCGCCAGCAGGCCATCCGTGACCAGGAAGATGTTCGTGGCGTTGGTCTCGGCCACGAACCCGCGGTGGTCCAGCATGACCGCGTCGTCCGCGCCGGCGTTGTTGGCCTCTATCTTGGCCAGGATGGAGGTCAGCAGGTTGTTGTGGTGGATCTTGGGATCGAGCGAGTCCGGCGGCGGGCGGCGGACGCTTGAGGTGATCAGTGAGATGCCGGCCTGGTCGTAGACCGGCGGCTTGTGCTCGGCGAGGACGATCAGGGTCGGCCCGGACTGGTTCAGCCGCGGGTCCATGCCGCTGGTGATCTTGACTCCCCGGGTGAGAGTCAGCCTGATGTGCACGTCGTCGGTCATCCCGTTCGCGTGCACGGTCCGCTGGATCTCCGTGGTGATCTCCTCGTCGGACGGGATCGAGGTGAACGCCAGCGCGGTCGCCGAGCGGCGGAGCCTGGCCAGGTGCTCATCAAGGCGGAAGATCCGGCCGTGGTAGAGCCTGAGCCCCTCCCATACCGCGTCGCCGCCCTGGACGGCCGAGTCGAACGGGCTGATGGCCGCCTTGTCCCGGTGCGTCAGGTGACCGCCGACGCTGACGATGAGGTCACGATTGCGCTCGTCGAAGGCTTGCAGCATGGGTTCTCCTTTCCGGCATGTGCGGGAGTTCCCCAGCGGCGGCTGGGGCGACTGAGGCTGATGGTTGAAGTTGGTTTAGTGGCGGTTGGGATTTAGTGGTCGGGGTTGACGGTAAGGCGGACCGGCCTGGCTCACGGCCGGATGCGGTGCGCGGACATTTCCTCGTAGAACGGCTGGCAGCGCTCGGCCAGCGGTTCCAGTTCCGGCGGTAGCCCGGCCGGCTGCTCCCGGTACGGGCCGAACCCGGTCGACCGCCAGACCCCGTCGTACCAGTGCCGCGCCCATACGCCGTCGGTGTCCCGCGGACCGGCTGGCCAGGACAGCATCGCCGGATGAAACTGGACCGCGAGGGCATCGCAGAGCGCCCGGAGCGTCGGCTCGGGCCGTTCCAGGATGTCTCGTGAATCGACCACCGGCCCGCCGAACATCCGGAAGATCTCCACCTGCTGGGCGAGGCCGAGATCCGCCATCACCGGCCGGGCCCGGGCCCTGGCGTAGGACGCGAGCAGCTGCCGGGGGTCGCGGATGAGGTAGGCATGCCGCAGCGCGCCAAGCGCGCTGCGGTCCACCTCGGGCAGCAGGTGGTGCGTCATGTGCTTGGCATAGAAAACTGTCTTGCCGGCCGGGAACGGGGCCAGCGTCAGCTCGTCAATGACCTCGCGCCATCCGTTCATCATGGCCTTGATTACCTCGTCGCGGCCGGGATGCGGCGCGCCGGTCGCGAGCAGGTAAAACCCGTAGAGCGGCTCATCGATGACCACGGTATCGGGCCGGCTGCCCCAGGCGCGCATGAGCGCGGTCGAGATCGTGCGCGGCCCGGACCACATGGCGATCCGGGTTCCTGTCACAGCAGCACCACCGAGCGGAGCACCTCCCCGCGCTGCATCTTGGCGAACGCGTCCTCGACCTTGCCGAGCGCGATGGTCTCGGACACGAACTTCTCCAGCGGCAGCCGTCCCTGCAGGTGCAGGTCCACGAGCATCGGGAAGTCGCGGCTCGGCAGGCAGTCGCCGTACCAGGACGACTTCAGCGCCCCGCCGCGGCCGAAGAAGTCGAGCAGCGGCAGTTCCAGTCTCATCTCCGGGGTCGGGACGCCGACCAGTACGACGGTGCCGGCCAGGTCGCGGGCGTAAAACGCCTGGGTGTAGGTCTCGGGCCGGCCGACCGCCTCGATCACGACGTCGGCGCCGTTCCCCTCGGTGAGCGCTCGGATGCCCTCGACCGGGTCGGTATCGCTCGAGTTGATCACGTCGGTGGCGCCGAAGCCGCAGGCCCACTCCAGCTTCCCCGGGTCGACGTCGACCGCGATGATCTTCCGTGCGCCCGCCAGGCTCGCGCCGAGCACCGCCGCGTCGCCGACTCCGCCGCAGCCGATCACCGCGACCGAGTCACCGCGGCTGACTCCGGCGGTGTTCAGCGCGGCGCCGAGGCCGGCCATCACGCCGCAGCCGAGCAGGCCAGCCACCTCCGGACGGATGCGCGGGTCCACCTTGGTGCACTGGCCCGCGGCGACCAGCGTCTTGTCCGCGAAGGCGCCGATGCCGAGCGCGGGGGAAAGCTCGGTGCCGTCGGTGAGGGTCATCTTCTGGGCCGCGTTGTGGGTGGCAAAGCAGTACCAGGGACGGCCGCGCCGGCAAGCCCGGCACTGGCCGCAGACCGCGCGCCAGTTCAGGATGACGAAGTCACCGGGCTGCAGGCCGGTCACGTCGCTTCCGACCGCCTCGACGGCGCCGGCCGCCTCGTGCCCGAGCAGGTAGGGGAAGTCGTTGCCGATGCCGCCCTCGCGGTAGTGCAGGTCGGTATGGCACACACCGCACGCCTGGACGCTGACCAGAGCCTCGCCGGGTCCGGGGTCGGGCACGGTGACCGTCGTGATCTCGACCTCGGCGCCCTTGGCGCGGACGATGACTCCCCTGACGTCATGTGCCATCGGGCCATGCTCCTCTCGTCACGATCTCCGAACTCCGAGCAGCGTGGCTGGCCGGCCTCGCCGCAAGCCCGGGGATGGGGCCGATCATAGTGCCGGGAGCCCGGCGGCAGAGTGGCTGGTCCGCGGCGCTGTGCGTGGCCGTATGGATGTCGCATCGCTAGGCATATATGCCTAGCGATGCGACATCCATACGATGGCGGCCCGGGGGCGGCGGCCCGGGGGGCGGCGGCCCGGGGGCGGCGGCCGATGGGCACGGCGGCGGCCTGGGGGCCCGGGGGCGGCGGGGCGGCCTGGGGGCGGCGGCCGATGGCACGGCCGCGGCCTGGGGGCCGGGGGGCGGCGGCCGATGGGCACGGTGGCCCGGGGGTGGCGGAGGTCCGGCCGTGGGATCTGGTCAGTAGCCGGTGCTGCCGTCGAGGCGCTCGCGCAGCAGGTCGGCGTGACCGTTGTGCCGCGCGTACTCCTCGATCATGTGGACGTAGACCCATCGGAGCGATATCTCGTTGCCCCGCTGGGTGACGAACGTATCGTCGAGCGAGTGCGTGGCGACCGCCCGCCGCGACAGTTCCCATTCGAGAGTCAGCACCGCATAGTCCTTTTCGGCGAGAGCGGCGTCCGCCTCTTCGAGGGCGGCGTCCGGCATGTCCTCGCGCCAGTACAGGTAGTCCACGTCCTCGCCGTGCGCATGCCGGCGGAACCAGGAACGTTCGACATCGGCGGTATGCCTGATCAGGCCGAGCAACGACAGGCTGGATGGCGGGACGGCGCGGTTGGCCAGCTGCACGCCGGTCAGGCCAGCGCATTTGTGCAGGAGCGTCGTGCGGTGAAAATCGAGCCAGCCTTCCAGCATTGACCGCTCGCCCGCTATGAATGGCTCCTCGATCCTGGTGATCTCCGGGGCGACCCAGGTCATTTCATCCCCTAATCTCCGGATCCCTGCTAGCCAAGGCTGGCTGTATGCCGGCGGCCGACGCCTGCCAGGGGCGCCTGCGCACCTGCAGCGGACGCTGATAGGCACGCCCGAAGATGACCCTCTTCCCTTAGGCGGGCGGCTGATCGCAGCGCACGCACCGGCCATGCTCCGGCTCGCCTTCCAGCGGTACGCAGCGGGTGTCGCGGCGGTCTCGGCCTTGGTCTCGAGGTTACACAGTCGGCCCGCAGCCGAGCCGGCCAGATCATCCGATTCAAGATCATTTGGTCAAAGACCTGTCAACAGATGGGCCTTTGATTACCCCTGGCGGTGATTCGTCCCTGCTGGCCGGGCGCCTATCGCCGGCGCCGGTTTGGGCAAAGGACAATCCATTCTTGTTGCTCCGGCCGTGGCTTTCCGGCGTCCGGTTCGCTGAAGTCAGCCTGGCCGCGGGCCCACCGGGCAGCACCCGCGGCCGCCCAGCTGACCAGGACCGGCGATCAGTCCCGGGCCGGGCGCAGAGCGTAGCCATGGTGCGGGTTCCCATGCGGACGACGCGGATCTTGCCGCATGATGTAGTGAGCTCAATCGGGCACATGCCGTGTTGGGCACATGCCGTGCCAGCGTCAGGAGTGACTCGGCTCATGAGCAGCGGATGGCCGCAGGACCAGCAGGAGCTGAGCTGGCCGCGCGCGCCGCGCGAGG
>DATGVY010000632.1:0-3722 GCA_035299845.1 Streptosporangiaceae bacterium | reverse complement strand
CGTGTGCTGGCCGGCCGCAGCGCGCGGTACTGCCCGTTCCCCGGGACGGTGGTCGGGCATCCGAGCGTGCTGCAGGGCGAGATCGCCGAGATCGCTGCCAGCGCCCGCGCGATCACCGCGCTGGACGGGGTGTCCGGGCTTGATCTGCTGACCTACCGGCACCCGACCGCTGATGCGGCGGAGCTGACCCGGGCGGTTGTCGAGGCGGCGAGCGGGCCGGTGATCGCGGCCGGGTCGGTGGCGAGCGTGGCGCAGATCCGGACGCTGGAGGCGGCCGGGGCGTGGGGGTTCACCATCGGCGGCGCGATCTTCGAGGGCAGGCTGCCGGGCGGGCCGTCGGTCGCCGGGCAGGTCCGCGAGGTGCTGCGGGCCGCCGACGAGCCGGCGGCCTGACCGCGGGACGGCGCAGTGGCGTGGCAGTGCAGTGGCGCGACAGTGGCGTGGCGCGACAGTGCCAGTGGCGCGACAGTACAGTGGCGTGGCGTGGCAGTGCCAGGCGCGACAGTACAGTGGCGCGGCGCGGCGCGGCAGTGCAGTGGCGTGGCAGTGCAGTGGCGTGGCGTGGCAGTGCAGTGGCAGTGGCGCGACAGCGTGATGGCGTGATGCAGCGGTGACCGTTCTCCTCGCCATCGACCAGGGCAGCTCCGCCAGCAGGTGCGTCGTCCTCGACGGCGAGCTTCGCGTGCTGGCGCAGGCCAGCCGCCCGGTCACGTCGTCCTTTCCGGCGGACGGCCGGGTCGAGCACGACCCGCACCAGATTCTGCGCAGCGTGATCGAGGCGGTCACCTCCGCGATGGGGCACGCGCCTGCGAGCTGGGCGGACGTCGCCGGGATCGGGCTGGCCGCGCAGACAGAGACGTTCGTGGTGTGGGAGCGGGCCACCGGGAAGGCGGTGCATCAGGCGATCAGCTGGCGCGACAGCCGGGCAGCCGGGTTCTGCGACCGGCTGCGAGAGGCCGGCTACGAGGAGGAGATCCGGTCCAGGACGGGACTGCCGCTTGAGGCCGCGTTCAGCGCGTCGAAACTCCGCTGGGTGCTCGATGAGGTGCCGGGGGCGCGCGCGGCCGCGGAGGCGGGAGAGCTGCTGTTCGGGGACGTCAACTGCTGGCTGACCTGGAATCTCAGCGGCGGAGTCAGTCACGTCACCGAGCCGTCGATGGCCGCCAGGACCATGCTGTTCGACATCGCCGCGCTGGCCTGGGATGCCGGGCTGCTCAGCCTCTTCGGCATCCCCGAGCGGATGCTGCCGGTCGTGCTGCCGACCGCCGGGCGGCTCGCGGTCACCGACTCCCGCGTGCTTGGCGGGCAGACGGTCATCGCGGCCAGCATCGGCGACCAGCCCGGTGCCCTGTTCGGCCAGCGCTGCTGGACCGAGGGCATGGCGAAGCTGACCCTGGGGACCGGCGCGTTCTTCTGGTGCCACGCGGGGACGTCGCCGCCTGCATTTGTGCCGCCGGGCGTCGTGTCCAGCTGCGCATGGCAGCTCGATGCCGGGACCGGGTACGCGCTGGAGGGCTTCGTGCCGAACGCGGGCGGCGTGGTCTCCTGGCTGCGCCAGCTGGGGGTGCTGGCCAACGGGGAGTGGCCGGGCATCCGAGCCGGGACGGTGCGGCGCGGCGCCATGCCCGGCGAGGCGGCAGCCGATCCGCCAGGACATGACCCGGCCGGCCAGCTGTGGTGCGTGCCCGCGCTGTTCGGCCTGGGCACACCGCGGTGGGGATCGGCGGCGCGGGCCGACATCATCGGCCTGGACGCGGCAAGCACGGCGGCCGACATCGCCGAGGCGGCCATGCTCGGCGTCGTGCACCAGATCGCCGACGCGGTCGGCGCGGTCCGCGGCGGTCTGGCCGGGCCGCTGGAACTCGTCCGGGTGGACGGAGGCCTCGGCCGCAACGACTCGGTGCTGCAGGCCATCGCCGACCTGGCGGGCATCGCGCTGGAACGGCCGGCGGTCACCGAGGCGACCGCGCTCGGGGCGGGCGCGCTGGCCGGCCTGGGCGCGGGATTGTGGGACCTGGCCGAGCTCGGCAGGCTGCCGT
The DNA here is from genome assembly GCA_035299845.1 of Streptosporangiaceae bacterium. GTDB lineage: Bacteria > Actinomycetota > Actinomycetes > Streptosporangiales > Streptosporangiaceae > Palsa-506. The sequence goes on along the minus strand of DATGVY010000632.1, from coordinate 1,683 downwards.
TCGACGCGGGCAGCCGGGTGACGCCGGCCCTGCCGGAGGCAGCTCGGGCGGCGGCCCGTTCGGCCTGGCAGGCAGTGCTATCGCGGTCATTGGCCTGGTGGCAGGCGGCTCGTCCTGGCCATACCGCTGCTGCGGGCGACGGCGGGGTGCTGCCGTGACGATGGGAGCTCCGCGCGGCAGCGGCCCTGGCGCGCCGGGCGCTGGTGTTCCTGGCGCCCGTGCCCCGGACCTGAGCGCGCTGAGCCCGGGCCACCGGGCGTGGTCGCTGGACCGGATGGCCGGCCAGGTCTTCGACATCATCGTGGTCGGCGGCGGCGTCACCGGCACCGGGGCCGCGGTCGACGCCGCCACGCGGGGCCTGTCCGTCGCCCTGATCGAGGCGCGCGACTACGCGGCCGGCGCGTCGAGCAAGTCGAGCAAGCTCATCCACGGCGGCCTGCGCTACCTGGAGATGCTCGACTTCGGGCTGGTCCGCGAGTCGCTGCGGGAACGCCGCCTGCTGCTGACCGAGCTCGCACCGCACCTGGTCAAGCCGGTGCCGTTCCTCTGGCCGCTGACCCATCGCTGGCGGGAACGGCCGTACGTGGGGGCCGGCCTGCTGCTGTACGACACCATCGGCGGCAGGAAGGCGGTGCCGCGGGCACGTCATCTCAGCAGGACGGGGGCGCTGCGGCTGGCCCCGGCGCTTAACCGGGACGCGTTCGTGGGCGCCGTCCAGTTCTATGACGCGCAGGAAGACGATGCGCGGATGGTGGCGTTCCTGGCCCGGACGGCAGCGGCACATGGCGCGGCGCTGGCCACGAACATCCGGATGGACGGCCTGGTGGCGGAGGGCGGGCGGGTGGCCGGCGTCCGGGCCAGGGACCTGCTGGACGGGACGGACCTGCTGATCCGCGGCCGCCACGTGGTGCTGGCGACCGGCGCCTGGACCAGCGGCGCCACAGGCGGGAGTGGCGGGGATGGCGGGCCGGGCGGGCAACTGCGCGTCAGGCCGTCCAAGGGCGTGCACATCGTGGTCCCGCGTGACCGCATCCGGATGGACACCGGGCTGCTCACCAGGACCGAGAACAGCGTGCTGTTCGTGATCCCGTGGGGCGACCACTGGCTCATCGGCGACACCGACACCGAGTGGCCGTACGACCCGGGTCACCCGGCAGCGAGCCGGGCGGACATCGAGTACCTGCTCGGCAAGGTGAACCGGATGCTGCGGGATCCGCTCGATGCCCGCGATATCGAGGGCGTCTTCGCCGGCTTGCGGCCGCTGGTCGCGGCCGGCGGCGGGGATACCACGCGGCTGAGCCGCGAGCACGCCGTCGACTCGCCGAGGCCGGGGGTCTCGGCGATCGCGGGCGGCAAGTTCACTACCTACCGGGTGATGGCACGCGACCTGATCGACGCCGCCGTCCGTGACCTGGCCGCCCGGGACGCCATCCGGCCGTCCCGTACCCATCAGGTCCCGCTCCTCGGCGCCGCCGGGTACGCCGAGCGCTGGGCGGAACGCGACCGGCTAGCCGCCGGCAGCGGCCTGCGGGCCGGCCAGGTGGAGCGGCTGCTCGGCCGGTACGGCTCCTGCATCGACGACCTGCTTGAGCTGATCGGCAGGCGCCGGGAACTCCGGCGGCCGCTCGGCGGGTCGGGCGGCTACCTGGCCGCGGAGATCGTTTACGCGTGCACGCATGAGGG
>DATGVY010000631.1:0-7073 GCA_035299845.1 Streptosporangiaceae bacterium | reverse complement strand
CCCTGGCCTCGACAATCGGCCGTGCCGATTGTCGAGGCCAGGGATCGAGAAGTGAATGACGTCGGCTGGGACATTGTCATAATCCTGGCTATAGTTATCGTCGGCGGCTTCTTCGCCGCAGCCGAGATGGCGCTCGTCTCGCTGCGCGAGGGCCAGGTGCGTGCCCTGGGGCGACGCGGTAGGCGGGGACAGCGGGCGGCCAAGCTCGCGCAGGACCCTAACCGGTTCCTCTCCGCCGTCCAGATCGGCGTCACCCTGGCGACCCTGCTGTCCGGTGCCTTCGGCGCCGCGACGCTCGCCAGCAAGCTGATGTCGACCCTCAAGCACCACCTGTCAGCGGGCGCCGCATCGGTGATCTCGATCGCGGTGGTGACGCTCGTGATCTCGTTCTTCACCCTGGTGCTCGGCGAGCTTGCGCCCAAGCGGATCGCCCTGCAGCGCGCCGAGCGGGTTGCGCTGGTCGCCGGCCCGCTGCTGGACAGGCTCGCAACGCTGGCCCGTCCGCTGGTCTGGCTGCTGTCGAGGTCGACGAACCTGGTCGTCAGGGTGCTGGGCGGCGACCCTCGCGTCGGGCGCGGGGTGATGTCCGAGCAGGAGCTTCGTGACCTGCTGGTTGCGAATCAGGCCCTGAGTCCCGATGAGCGGCACATCGTCAGCGAGGTGTTCGATGCGGGGAAACGGCAGATCCGGGAGGTGCTGGTGCCCAGGACCGAGGTGGATTTCCTGTCGGCCAGCATGTCGCTGCAGGCCGCGGCCAAGATCGCCGTGGCCGCGCCGTACTCCCGCTTTCCCGTCTACCAGGAGTCCTACGACGACGTGATCGGCTTCGTGCACGCGCGTGACTTGCTCGACCCAGCCGCCGACGGCTCGCGCCTCGTCGGCAACGCCGCCCGGGCGGTCAAGCTGCTGCCGACTTCCAAGACGGTGCTGTCCGCCCTGTCGGAGATGCGGCGTGACCACGCTCACCTGGCGATCGTGGTGGACGAGTACGGCGGCACTGCCGGGATCGTGACCCTGGAGGATCTCGTCGAGGAGCTGATCGGCGATATCCAGGACGAGTACGACGTGGACGAGGGCCCCGCGCGGCAGCTGCTCGGCGGCGAGCTTGAGGTCGATGGCCTGCTGAACCTCGACGAGTTCGCCGAGCAGACCGGCGTGCAGCTGCCGGAGGGCCCCTACGAGACCGTGGCCGGCTACGTGCTCGCCTCGCTCGGCCACGTGCCCGGCGACGGCGAGACCGTCGAGGTCGCAGGCCGCAAGCTGATTGTCACCGAGATGGACGGCCGGCGTATCGCCCGGGTACGGGTGAGCCGGCTGCCGTCGCCGGCTGCCGACGCAGATCAGAACCCGGGTCCGGCCAGCTAGACTGGCTAGCTCCCGGCCAGGCCGGAAGGCCAGCCGGCTGCTACGGCAATCCATGGGCACGCGGGAGGTCGATCTCCGGGAAGGCGGCACTGTGCGCTCAGGCCAGACCGGCACCGGCACCCAGACCGGCACCGGCACCCAGACCGGCACCAGCACGACGATCGACACGGTTCTCGTCGTCGACTTCGGGGCTCAGTATGCGCAGCTCATCGCGCGCCGGGTCCGCGAATGCCAGGTGTACTCGGAGATCGTCCCCGCCACCATGCCTGTCGCCGACATGCTGGCGAGGAAGCCCACGGCCATCATCTTGTCGGGGGGCCCCGCGTCCGTGTACGCGGCCGGCGCGCCGCCGGCCCCGGCAGGCCTGCTCGACGCCGGAGTCCCCGTCCTGGGGATCTGCTATGGCTTCCAGCTGATGATGGCCGGCCTCGGCGGCGTCGTTGAGCGCACCGGCGGCGGTGAGTACGGCGCCACGGAACTCACGATCCTGGCCGGAACGCCCGCCGGGGGCACGCCCGCCGGGGGCACACCCGCCGGGAATGCCCCGGCCGGGGGGACGCTGCTCCGCGGCCTGCCGGCCACCCAGCAGGTCTGGATGTCGCACGGCGACACGTGCGCGGCGCCGCCGCCCGGCTTCACCGTCACCGCCAGCACGGTGCAGACGCCGGTCGCCGCCGCCGAGCAGTCCGGCCGGGGCCTGTATGGCGTGCAGTTCCACCCCGAGGTCATGCACAGCGAGCACGGCACGCAGATCCTGCGCCAGTTCCTCGCCGCTGCAGGCTGCCGCCCGGCCTGGACCATGCGCAGCATCGTGGACGAGCAGGTCGCCCGCATCAGGGAGCAGGTCGGCGACGGCCGCGCGATCTGCGGGCTGTCCGGCGGAGTCGATTCCGCGGTCGCCGCCGCACTAGTGCAACGCGCGATCGGAACCAAGCTGACCTGCGTCTTCGTTGATCACGGGCTGTTGCGCAAGGGCGAGGCCGACCAGGTGGAGAAGGACTTCGTCGCAGCTACCGGCGTCGACCTCAAGGTCGTGGACGCGGCCGGTGAGTTCGTCCGGGCGCTGGCCGGCGTGATCGACCCGGAGGAGAAGCGGAAGATCATCGGGCGCGAGTTCATCCGCGCGTTCGAGCAGGCGGCACGGGAGATCACCGCCGCGGCGGGCAGCGGCGGCCGCCCGGCGCCGGTCGGCTTCCTGGTCCAGGGAACGCTCTATCCCGATGTGGTGGAGTCGGGCGGCGGCACCGGGGCCGCCAACATCAAGTCGCACCACAACGTCGGCGGCCTGCCGCCAGACCTGGCGTTCGAGCTGGTCGAGCCGCTGCGGACGCTCTTCAAGGATGAGGTACGCAGCGTCGGCCTCGAGCTAGGCCTGCCGCCGGAGATCGTCTGGCGCCAGCCGTTCCCCGGGCCCGGCCTGGGTGTCCGGATCGTCGGCGAGGTGACCAGCGAGCGGCTGAGGATCGTCAGGGAGGCCGACGACATCGCTCGCGCTGAGCTGTCCAGGGCGGGCCTTGACCGCGAGATCTGGCAGTGCCCGGTGGTGCTGCTGGCCGACGTGCGGTCGGTCGGTGTCCAGGGCGATGGGCGCAGCTATGGCTACCCCGTCGTGCTCCGGCCGGTGACCAGCGAGGATGCCATGACTGCCGACTGGGCTCGGCTGCCTTACGCGGTACTGGCCACGATCTCGACCAGGATCACTAACGAAGTGCCGGAGATCAACCGCGTCGTGCTCGACATAACGAGCAAGCCGCCCGGCACCATCGAATGGGAATGACGGCTTGCGCGGATCGAAATAAGAACCCGGGCCGTACGAATATGTGGTTGGCACAGATTCGCACGGCGCCCGCCGTGTTCACCACCGGGAACGCGGAATGGGCATGCTCGCACCAACGAGCTTGGTTCATGGTGAACGAGCGCCATCAGGTCACCCGGGCGCGCCCGGCCGGAATGCTGGCCCATGACTGGTCAGCAGCAAGCTTCCTGAGCACCTGCAGCGCATCCCACACATCGGTGAACCGGCTGGTGATCGGGGTGGGCCCAAGCCGCAGCCGGTCCGGCGTCCGGTAGTCGCCAATCACGCCCGCCCCGATCAGCGCCTGGCTGACCTGCCAGGCTTCGGGATGGCGCAGGCAGACATGCGCGCCGCGGCGTGCGCTGTCCCGCGGTGAGGCGACAGCGAAGCCGTGCGGGGCGAGCCATTCGTCAGCCAGGCCGATCAGCAGCTCGGTCAGCGCGATGCCCTTGGCCCGCAGGCGGCCCAGGCCGGCCTCGCCGAGCAGCCGGGCGCCCTCCTCGACCGCCGCGATGCCGATGACCTCCGGTGTCCCGGTCAGGAACCGCTCGATCCCGGGCGCCGGATCGTAGCCTGGTCCCATCGCGAACTGGTCGCGCTGGCCGAACCAGCCCCACACCGGCTGGCGCATGCTGTCCTGCAGCTCACTGCGGACGTAGAGGAACGCCGGTGCTCCCGGCCCGGCATTGACGTACTTGTAGGTGCAGCCGACGGCGAGATCGGCGCCCGCTGCGTCCAGCTCGACGGGCACCGCGCCGGCCGAGTGACACAGGTCCCACAGCACGAGCGCGCCGGCATCGTGCGCTATCGCGGTGATCCTGGCCATGTCGGCCAACGCACCGCTGCGGTAGGCCACGTGGGAGAGGCTCACCAGGGCGGTGCGGTCATCGATCGCGGCCCGCAGCGCGTCCTCGCTGATCCCCTCGTCCATGTCGGTGCTGATCATCCTCAGCTCGCAGCCGCGCTGCCCGGCGATCCCGGCGAGGACGTACCGGTCGGTGGGAAAGTTGTCGTCGTCGGTCACGATGACGTCCCGGCCGGGCCGCGCGTCCAGCGCGGCGCAGGCCAGCTTGTACAGGTTGACCGTGGTGGAGTCGCAGACCGCGACCTGGCCGGGCGCCGCGCCGACGAGGTGCTGGCCGACCAGGTCCCCGGCCCGGCGGGGCAGCTCGATCCAGCTGGCCCAGGACCTGACCAGCCCGCCGCCCCACTCCTGGCGGACAACCTGGGCGATGCGGGCCTCGGTCGCGACGGGCAGCCGGCCGAGCGAGTTCCCGTCCAGGTAGATCAGCGACTCGTCGTCGCGTACGAAGCGGTCAGCGAACCCGGCGAGCGGATCCGCGGCGTCCAGCCCCTTGGCATAGGCACGGTCGGTGCGGATCGTCGCCACGCTGTCACCCTAGCCGAACGTCAATCCCGCCCCAGAGAAAGATCATTAGGACACTTAACGGATATTTCGGGCGCCAGCCGCGGTCCGCAGCGGTTCGGCACGCCCGGCGCCCGTGCACAGCATGGTCGGGTGCTGGACCGCGGCCGGGAACACCAGTTCCATCGTCTCGCTGGCGACGACCACCGCGTCCGGCCCCGCCTCGGCCGAGGCGATTGTCCGCGGCCGAGGCGGGCTGGCCGGCGTCCGTCGTTGCCGGCCAGCCCGCGTGCGGCGGGGACCTCAGCCGGTGCAGCCAGCGACCGAGGCCGCGGGTGCGCAGTTGTCCGGGTGGTTTTCGTTGACGACAGAGCTCGTCAGCGTGACGACGCTGTTGTTGTAGATGCCGCCGCCATCGACGTATGCCTTATTGCGGAAGATCTGGCTGTCCGTGATGGTCGCGGTGTCGTTGTTGTAGAAGCCGCCGCCAAATACGGCGGTGTTGTAGGTGAGGGCATTGCCGTCCAGCGTGGCCAGGTCGTTGTTGTAGAAGCCGCCGCCGCTATCTGCGGCGGTGTTGTAGGTGAAGGTGCTGTCGTTCAGCGTGGCATGGTCGTCGTTGTAGAAGCCGCCGCCATCTGGAGCCCGATTGAGCCGGAATGTGGTGTCGCTCACTGTGACGATATCGTCGTTGTAGATGCCGCCGCCAACTTCGCCAGCCTGGTTCTTGTAGAAGCCGCTTCCGGTTACCGTCGGGGACCCGTCCTCGACATAGATGGCGCCGCCGTCGTTGCCGGCGGCGTTCCCGGTGAAGTTACAGTGAATCACGGCCATGGAGTCCTCGATGTAGATGGCGCCTCCGCCGTCAAGGGCACTGTTCCCGGAGAATTGACTGCCGGTCACCGTCGCGGGATCCGTGGGCTGCGTCGCGATGGCACCGCCATCGTCGGCCTGGTTGCCGGTGAAGACCGCGCCGTTCACCGCGAGGTCGCCATTCTGGCTGTAGATGGCCCCGCCCAGGTTGGCGGCGGTGTTGCCGCTCAGGGTTCCGCCGTTCACCGTGACGTCGCCACCATTGTTATAGATGGCGCCGCCATTTCCGGAGTTATCAGCCGGCGGGCTGATGCCTCCCCCTTGGGAGTCGCCGTTGCGGAGGTTCACCTGATTCAGGACAAGATGACCTGATGTCACCGTGAAGATGCTGAAGTCAGGGGTGTCGGCAAAGTAGCTGCGCTCGATCGTCCCCTGGTTGTTCTGGATGGTGAGGTCCTGGGTGATTTCGGGCAGTGCGCTGTCCAGCTTGTATACGCAGAAGGTCGCCAGGTTCAGCGTCTCGCCGCTGACGCTGCCGGCAATGTCAGTGGCCAGCACGGTGGCGCTGCACGGCACATTGACGACGGGCGGCGGGACGGCCATGGCCGCCTGGGCCGATGCCAGGCCAAGCACCACGACCGCGCCCGCTGCCGCGGTCCTCGCCGCGGTTCTTACGAGCTTCATGTGCATTTGTCTCCGCTCCTCCTGTATGAGATCGAAACCATGTGACCGGATCTGCGCGCCGCCCCAGGAGATTCCCTGCGGCATGTCGGGCAACCGGTAGTGCCTCACGCGAATGACACAAAGCGGCGGTGCCCCGACTGGGCAATGCGGTGGCACATCCCTGTTTCATTAGCTGGGCCGCACGGTATCACGCGGCAGCCATAATTCTATTGACGTCGGAGCAGAAATTAAGCTGCCGGATTGTCTGGTAACTAACGTGCGCCGCATTTAATATGAACAAGCGCTGCGGGCCGGATAGTGCCGGATATGCCGGTGATCGGGCCGGTCTGGGAATGCCTGCGCGACGCCATGCCTCGGATGCCGGTCCGGGGGCCGTGCCCGATAGCGACCGGCTCCAGCCGCCCCCGCCAGTGCCGGTCTTCAGACTGAGGCGATGACCCGGTCGGTCGTGGACACCCTGCTGGCCAGCGCTGAGCCGTAGCCGGCCGGGCCGCCACAGCGGCTGTCCCGCTGGTGAACGGCCGGTACCGGCGGTGCGGGTCGCAGCCCCTGGCAGGATCAGACCTGACCTTGCCCAGGCTTTTTCCGTGACGTAATAGCCGAGTCCGGGTATCCGCGTGACCAGCCCTTCGGACTCCAGTAGCCGCAGTGCCTTCGCTACCGTCTGCCTGGCCACTCCGTGGTCCTGCACCAGCGTAGTGATGGACGGAGTTGGATCTCCTGGTCGCAGGGTCCCGCGTCAGGTGGCGACCGCCTGCGGGGCTGGCTGCGCTAGCGCCCGGCGCGGCGCCGTCGGCGGCGGAACCTCAGCGCCATCGCGAGCGCCACGATGCCGCCGGCCAGGACCGGGATCAGGCGCTTGAGCACCGGCAGGCCTGCGACGCTCAGCAGGTCAATGGCATCCTCGGCCGGCGGCCGGGCACCCGCCGGGGCCGGGCCAGGGCCGGACGGCGGCGCGGCAGACCGGGAGTCGCCGCTGGCAGCCGCCCGGCCGGGCGAGGCCCCGTTGCCTGCGCCCGCGCCGCCAGGGCTGGCACTGCGCGCCGAGGT
>DATGVY010000630.1:0-3524 GCA_035299845.1 Streptosporangiaceae bacterium | reverse complement strand
CCGACGACAAGATCGCCCCGTCTGGGCCTTTGCGGGTCTGGAGAGTCCGACGTCTGCTGGCAGGAGAGCATCAGCGGGTTGCCGGGACTGCCGAGAGCGGCCAGGGTGCCAATGGCGAGCCCGCGGTGCGGTTGCTGGCTTGACTGGTGTGACACCGCTGATGAGCATGCCGCGGCCCCGACCGCCGCGATGGCCAGCGCGGCCAGCCGCATCGGAACATTTCCGCTCACAGCTCCCAACCCCCGCCGATGAAGGCTTCGACCCGGTGTCCCAAGCCCCAGCAGCGTTCGGCAGAGGATCCCGGCTTACGGCAGCTCTAAGACCGCCATACCTCTGGACGGACGCGGCCCGCAAGAGGGTTCAGCGTCATTCGGTCCACGTCCGTGATCCGGTGATCGGCAACCTCGACGCCTGCCCCGCCCGCATCCTCACCGCCGGCCCCTGTCATCGTCGTGGTCCCGTCCTGATCTGCCTCGTCGTCCTGATATCCGCAGATCCCCGGCTCACGGCGGCCAGGGCAGTTGGCCGCGACGCGATCACGGACCAGATAGCCCCCGAGGGCAGGGCGGGTTGGCGCGGCAACCCAAACGAGGTCATACCCTGGCGACCCGCCAGACCGGCAGGAGACAACGCCGCCAGCGGGTGCGGCTGATCCGGGTGCGGCGACAGTATCCGGACGTCTGCTTGCAGAACGTGACAGCCGTCCCGCTCCCCGAGCCGCCGTTCTGGACGGCCAGGCACAGCGTGGCGGTGTCGTCCTCAACGATTCGGATGCGGGCGATCTGCGCGGGTTCCCGGAGCATCGGTGGCAGCGCTGGGAGACGCCATGTCCGGTCACGGGTGCGTGCGCGATTGAGGCTCAGCGATCAGCTGGCCACGCCCTGCGAGTGATCACGCTGGCGCGGGCTCACGCCGGCCCCGGGACCGCGCGGCTAGCCGTCGCGCATCCGGCTATGGCAGGGTCTGCACTGTCACCTGGCTCGCCTGGACGTAGAACTTCCTGTGGTTGTAGGAGATCAGGTAGCAGGGCGTGGTGCCGATGACGATCGTGTGGTCATCGGGCAGGCTCGAGTTGAACGTCTTCGCGTAGTAGTAGTCGGTTGTGACGCCCGTGGTTACCACCGGGTAGACCTGACCCGCCGGGATCGTGTAGGACAGCTTCACGACCTGCTTGGGCGGGATCGCGGCAGGATACGCCGGCGCCTCCGGGTAGGCGGCCCCGTAGACCGCGGCCGAGGCGAGCCCGGCCTTCGGCGTGATCACCACGCCGCCCGAATATCTCGCTGCCTGGCCGGTGCCCGGCGGGTTGTAGAACCACGCCTTGTGACCCGAGTAGTAGATCGCGGTCCAGTTGCCTGACTGGCCGGCGAATACGTACCGCTCCTCGATGGCCGCTTCGTCACCCCAGTCGCTGTCCTGGATCGTCCCGGCCGTCGCGCCCGGGTGCAGCACCTGGTCAGGGAAAAGCGGGTAGCTGGTTCCGGGTCCGGTGCGCAGGTACACGAAGTTCGCGGGCTGAGCAGGCAGCGTCTTGCACGTCCCGCCGGTGCAGTCGGTCACCGTCTGCTTGTTGGCAGAGAACGTCGGATCGATCGTGACCAGGCGATGGGTCCCGCGGACAAGCGAGCCGCCGCGTGCCTGCTCGGTGGCGTCGCCGACCCCGTGCACCAGGGCCATGAAGTGGTTCCAGTTCCAGAACGGCCCTGGATCCCAGTGCTGCGCGGCGGTAGAGGCATCGGTCGGACCCGGAAGATCCTCATGGCCCAGGATGTGCTCGCGGTCCAGCGGGATCCCGTACCTGGCGGCCAGGTACCGGACAAGCAATGCGCACGAGTTGTACTCCGCCTGCGCATACCAGGTGGCGCCCTGCGCGGCGAACCCCTCGTTCTCGATGTTGATCGCGTGCATGTTGATGTACCAGTCGCCCGCCCCCCACGACACATCACCCGGCCGCACCATCTCGGCGACCGCGCCGTTGGACGACTTGATGACGTAATTGGCGCTGGCGTACGAGGCCGGGTTCTGGAACGTGGCGACCGTGGAGGAGTACGACCCCTCGGTGTCATGGATGATGATGTAGTCGATCTTCATGCTGGCCGTCCCGCCCGACGGCGTGCGCATGCCGTCCGGGCGTCCGGCGAGATCGTAGTTCCCGTAGCTGGCCGGGTCGGTGCCGTTCTCGGCGTAGGCCGCCGGGATGAACGTGCAGCTGAGCGCGGACGGGCAGTCGGCCGGCGAGCTGGCCGGAGCCGCCGCACCGGCCGATGCCGGCGCCCCGGCCAGCCCCAGCCGTGCGAGCTGCGAGCGGTCAGGCCGCACGCCCGGCGCCGGTACAAGAGTCATGACCTGGCCGTCGCCGGTGATCATCGACGCCCCGCCGCGCATCGCGGCGAACGCGTCATCGGCAAACATCGCCGCCGCCTGCCTGGCCGCCGCGCCGCTGTACTCCGCGACCGCGCCGTACCATCCGCCGAGCGAGCCGGGCAGCCGGCCGCGGTCCAGCCCGCGGGCGAAATGCGCGAGCACCGCAGCCTCGCCGCGGATGTTCTGCCGCGGGCTGGCCTTCAGCATCAAGGCCGGGACTCGGAGCAGCCGCGCCGCCTCAACGAGCGTGGCACGGCCGCCCGCGAGCGTGACCTTCCGCGCCGACGGGCGACCCGGGACACCGCGATCGACGGACGCCGGGAGCGACGGCGCTATCAGGTTCATCACCCCGTACCCGCCGTCGACGCCGGGCCCGTCCCCCGTGCGCTCCCACCGTGTCTCCACATACGACACGGCAAGAAGCACCGCGACCGGCACGCCGAACTCCCGGGCCGCGGCCCGCATCTGCGCCATCCGGGCGCCGCCTGCGGCGCCAGGGCTTGACTGGCCGCGCGCAGACGCGGCCGCCGTGACCGCCGGACCACCGGCGCCCAGGCCGGCGCCGAGCCCGCTCGCCGCCACCGCCGTCACCGCGGCACACCCGGCCGCCGCTCTCACCACATGGCGCCTGCCCCTGCCGTACCGCCCTGCCGCCCGCATCGCTATCTGCTTCCCGGTTCGGCTCGCGCTCACTCCGCTCTCGCGATATCACATAGAAATGCTCACACTGCCATAAGATCGGCGCGCTCGTAGCCGAAGTCGCGCGCCACCGGGCACCGCCCGCGGAACGGCAGCCGAAGATCCACTCCTGCGCGGAACGTGACAGCTGACACGCTCGCCGAACCGCCGATCTGTACGCGAGCGACTGCTCGGCACCGGGCTGGTGGTGGCGCCCAGAACGGGCAATCTGTCACACCCGGCACTTCCGAGTGCCGCAGCGAGATCAACGGCTCGCACAATGTGTCGTTGTCCGGGTGCGAATTCCCCGGCATGGTTTCGCAACGGCCAGATCCGATCCCTGCCGGAGAGGGCTGGTCGCCAGCAACCGGGGCCGGCGCGGGACTCGCGCGGCCGCTGACCCGCCGGGCTATTAGCCGGTGGAGTCGGAGACCTCAACAACCATTTCGATCTCGACCGATATCCCGAACGGCAGCTCCGCC
>DATGVY010000629.1:0-16840 GCA_035299845.1 Streptosporangiaceae bacterium | reverse complement strand
CCCTGGCGAGGTGACGCCCGCGCAGAACCTCCCGATGCTGGACGGGCTACCAGCGGCCTTGGCCAGGTTCTTGAACGCGACCGACTTAGCGGCCGCGCTGCCATGGGCCTTCGCGGCGGCGTACGCCGTGCACAGGCCATGTTTGGCCTTGCCCGTCGCATCGGGCCCGACCGGGATCGCCGACTGAGCCTGCCTGCCCGCCGCCACGGCGCCGGGTTTCGCGGCCGGGCCGCGCGGCGCGGGCGCGCCCAAGGCGGAGTGCGCAAGGTGCTGGGCCGAGGCGGGCAGCACGCCCGCGTAGCCGGCGACGGCGACCCCGCCGAGCGCGACGGCACCGGCCACGGCAGCTACCGCGAGCCGGACGCTGAAGACGGACGCAACCAAGCTGGACCTCCGCGCGGCAGTACGGACACGACCCGAGCTGCCCACCGCCCGCCAGCCCGCAACCTGGACGAACGCCGCCACCGCGGCGGCCTCGCCGGCCAGTTCCCGCTCGCTGGCCGGGCCGCTCGCGGACGCCAGCAGCCGCGCCAGAGACTGCTGATCGGCGGGGGCGCCTGCCGGGACGGGCCTGCCGGCCAGCAGGCCCTCGGCGCTCGCAGCGTCCATGGACCGGCGAGCGCCGAAGCAAGGAAAGCTGGACATCTCATCGGGAGAACCGCCGCCCTCGCTCATCCCGTTACACCTTCCCTGTCAGCGGCCTCGGACAGCCGCGCGGCCAGGGCCCGCAGCCCGCGGTGCGCCGCCACCCGCACCGCGCCCGGCCGCTTCCCGACGATCCGCGCCACGTGCTGCACGTCAAGTCCGGCGATCACCCGTAGCATGATCACCTCGGCCTGCTCGCGCGGCAGGGTGGCGATCAGCGCCAGCGCAGCCTCGGTTGACAGATTGTCCACCGCCAACTCGGCGGTATCCGCCGCGCTCGGCCGGTCGAGTTCCAGGGGATCAGCGGTCAGGCGCACCGGGTGACGGTCGGCATAGCGCCACGTGTCGATCGTTCGCCGGCGGGCCAGCGTGAAGAGCCAGCCGCGGAACGCCCGCTCGTCCCCCCGGAACCGCGCCAGGCCGCGGGCCACGTCCACCCACGACTCCGCAGCCACATCCTCCGCGACGTCCCCGGCCAGCACCCGCAGGTAGCGCAGCAGCGCAGGATGGGCATCTCGCCACAGCCGGGCAAATGCCCCCTCATCCCCGCAGGCGGCTGCCTGCAGCACACCAGGGAACTCGTCCGCGAGCACACCGTGACAGTACGGGCCCGCGGCACGGAAGACGCGGAAGACGCGGAAATCCCGCCAATTCGCCACCCGGCGGACAGACCAAGAGGGCAGATGCGGACGTTGGGGTCGCTGTCCGGTCACGTTCCCGTTCGGCGCATGCGCGACCCGGTCGGCGGCTCTCTCACTGGCCTTCCAGGCGATGATCACCGCGTCTGCCCAGCGACTCGGCGTCCCTTCCGCTTAGCCTCCCGTTCATTGAGAATCTCTGCGGCCGGGGTATCTGAGACTGTCGATCCGGTCGGAGGCCGTTCGTGTAGAGGGTGAGAAGCCGGCACCGGGCTGGCCAAGGATCTCAGGGAGGTCCCCTTGAAGCGGTACCTGCTCAGCATCTACCAGCCCGACGGCGACCCGCCCCCGCCCGAGGTCCTTGAGCCGATCATGCGCGACCTGGCTGCCCTAGGGCAGGAAATGAAAGCGGCCGGCGTGTGGGTCTTCAACGGCGGGCTGCACGCTCCGGGCACGGCGACCGTGCTGCGGCTCCAGGATGATGAGGTGCTGATCACCGACGGCCCGTACCTCGAGGGCAAGGAGCACATCGGCGGGTTCACGGTCATCCAGGCGCCCGATCTCGACTCGGCGCTCGAGTGGGGCCGCAAGCTCGCCCGGGTGCTTACCCTTCCGATCGAGGTCAGGCCGCTGGCGGACGAAGCCGACAGGTGTGACGCTCCGCGTGCCTGACGTGCCCACCTCGGAGATCGGGCGGGTATTCCGCGAGGAGTACGGCCGCGCGGTGGCCGTCCTGGTCCGCGTCTTCGGTGACATCGACATCGCCGAAGAGGCGGTCCAGGACGCGTTCACCACAGCGGTGCAACGGTGGCGGTCCAGCGGACTGCCAGCGAGCCCCGCGGGCTGGATCATCACCACTGCCCGCAACCGGGCGATCGACCGTCTCCGCCGGGAAGCGTCCCGCGAGGACCGATACGCCAGGGCCGCCCTGCTGCAGGCCCGCAGCCAAGACAGCGAACCAGCCGAGGAGGGACCCGTGCGCGACGAACGGCTACGCCTGATCTTCACCTGCTGCCACCCGGCCCTCGCCACCGGTGCCCAGGTCGCGCTGACGCTCCGGCTGCTGGGCGGGCTCACCACCGCGGAGATCGCACACGCCTTCCTGGTGCCCGAGCCGACCATGGCCCAGCGACTGGTCCGGGCCAAGGGCAAGATCCGCGATGCGAGAATCCCGTACCGGGTCCCGGACGACGCCGACCTCCCAGACCGGCTTCGGGCCGTGCTGGCCGTCATCTACCTCGTCTTCAACGAGGGCTACACGGCCAGCTCGGGCGACCGGCTGGTCCGCGAGGACCTCTGTGCGGAGGCAATCCGGCTCGGTCGGCTGCTGACCGAGCTGATGCCCGGCGAACCGGAGGTCACCGGACTGCTCGCGCTCATGTTGCTCACCGAGTCGCGTCGGGCCGCCCGCACCACCACGGGCGGCGGCCTCGTGCTGCTGGCCGACCAGGACCGCACCCGCTGGGACCGCAAGCTCATCGCCGAAGGCCAGTCCCTCGTACGAGCTTGCCTGCGGCGCAACCAGCCCGGCCCGTACCAGATCCAGGCGGCGATCAATGCCGTCCACAGCGACGCGCCGGCCACGGCAGCCACGGACTGGTGGCAGATCCTGCGGCTGTACGACCAGCTCCTCGCGCTCGCCCCGACCCCGATCGTGGCCCTCAACCGCGCGGTCGCGGTCGCCGAAGTCGAAGGACCGGCCGCGGCACTCAGCCTCGTCGACGGCCTCGCCTTCGACGCTTACCACCTGTTCCACGCCATCCGCGCCGACCTGCTCCGGCGCCTGGACCGCAGTGCCGAAGCGGCGCAGGCCTACGAAGCCGCGATCGCCCGCACCAAGAACGCCACCGAGCGTGCCTTCCTGCAACGCCGCCGCCAGGAACTCACCTGAGTTCGATGAGGCGAATGCATCCAGCAGATCGATTGGCTGCATGACCGCAGCCGGCCGCGCTCGATTCGCCTGCTCAGATTTCTTCGGATAGCCATAGCCGCACCTGCCCGGGCGGATGAAGGCGTTGTAGCGGGGCCGCCAGTCAAACGGCCGGACCTCGGCGGGGTTCGCGGGTTTGTTCCTGTCTCCCGCCGGTCGGACCGTCCTGGATAGCTGCGCTGGGATCGTCATGTTCAGGTTTCGGCGTAGGTGCACCTAGCGGGCTGATTGGTGGCGAGGCTCGGCTGTGCCGGGGCAGGCAGCCGCGCGTGGTGTGGCGTGGAGCGGGTTGCGAGCACCGAGCCTGCCAGGATCAGCGCGAAAGAGATCACGATCGCGGGAGTGAGGGCTTCGCCGAGCACCGCGGCGCCCAGCGCCACCGCGACGGCGGGATTGAGGTAAGTGATGACGGTGGCCCGCACCGGCCCGGCTTCGGTGATCAGCCTGAAGTACAGCACGAACGCCAGGGCAGTGCACACGACCGCGAGCGTCGCCAGGGCGCCGAGTACCCGGGGCTGACGGCATCGTCTGCGGCCAGGTCAGCGCCGCCGCCGGGGCATATACCACGGCCGAAAAGCCCAGGCACGCCGCGGTCATGCCCAGGCCGTCAGCGTCGGCCAGCTTCCGGCCGGCGATGACCGGCCCGGTCGCGTAGCACACCGCGGTGCCCAGCACCTCCAGCACCGGCCAGGTGCCGCCGCCGGATGCGCCCGGTCCCATCAGCAGCGCGACACCGCCCAGCCCGGCGGCCAGCCCCGCCCACCGGGCGCCGGTCAGCCTTTCCCGGTCGCCGGCCAGCATGGCCACGCCGACCCCGATGACCGGGACCGCCGCAGCTCTTCGTGCCGGTTTCTCATGAGCTGATCGTGGATGTACATGGCTGGCTCCCTCGGTCGTGGCCGGCGCCGGCCGGCCTGCCCTGCGTTGCGGTCATATTCCGGACGCTAGGTCGGGGGCGGGCTACCAGTAAGCTCCAATTCCACGCCGGTCCGGTGGTCCAGTTGCGGCCCGGAGCTGCCCTGGGCGGGTGCCGGACAATGGTGCTCGTGACTGGACGGGCCGCCTGAAAGCCGCAACACCGCCGGCGCCCGAGCCCGGCCTGGCCGCAGGGCAGCGCCGGCTGAAGCCGGTGTCATAGCGAGGCCGGGATGGGAGTGTGCCGCGGCAGGCAGCGCCCGCATCCCGGAAAGTCGGGACCAGCAGGCGATGAATGTAGCGAGTCTCTTTGACATGAAGGCCGCGAGCCTGGACGATCCCGAACATGGCAAAGACTGTGAGCGTCGTCATCACCGATGACCTGGACGGATCGCCCGGTGCTGAGACCGTGGCCTTCAGCTTCGATGGCCGCGGTTACGAGATCGACCTCGGCAAGAAGAACCGCGCGAGGTTCCAGGAGTCGCTGCGGCCATTCATGGATGCCGGGCGCAGGACCGCTCATCGCAGGACGGCGAAGCCATCGCGGGGCACCGGATCGCGGACCGACCGGGCAGCGGTACGCGCATGGGCCGCCGGGCAGGGCCTGAAGGTATCCGAGCGCGGCCGTATCAGCGCCGAGGTGATGAGCAAATACGACGCCGCTCAGTAGTCGCGGCAGAGCCGGCCCGCGGGGCCCCTCTGCTGCTTGCGGCAAGTGGGGGGCCCGCTGCCTCGCATAACCTGATCAGGCTCTCCCCGGTCAGGTAAGCAAAGGCTCAGCGAGATCGCGGCGGCGCTGGACGCCGGACTCACCGCCTCGTGGGTAGACGACGGCGAGTGCGGGCCAGAGCGGCTCAGACCCGCGCGGTGTCCTTGCGGAACCGCCAGATCGCGCCGCCAGCGAAGATGGCCAGCCAGGCGATGGCGTTGGCCACCCACGCCGCAAGGATGCTGCCACCGAGCAGCGGAGTGTGCGCAAGCTGGTTCAAGCCGTAAAGCGGCGTGAACTCGGCAACCGTCTGCAGAACGTGCGGGTACTGGCTCAGCGGGATGAACAGGCCGCCGCCGAAGGCGAGCAGCGTCATCGCGATTCCCCGTCTTCGGCGCTGCGGTGGATCTTTGGGTGGCCGGGCACTCCGCCCCCGGGTGGACGCAACCCCAATCCGCGGGTGGAAGGAACAAGCCGCTTTGACCCCACCGCCGAGACGATGACCTGCGGATCGGGGCGCCGTACGCTTGCCGCATGAGTGCAGCGAAGCCGACGCCGAGCCTCGCCGCGCTCCAGCGGGCCCGTGCCCATCGCGAGGCGACACAGCGCCGAGCGCGGTGGATGAGCCCTGTCATCGTCGCGTTCCTGCTCGTCGCCGCCTCGCGGAGTACTCCCGGACCGGGGCTGCACGGCGATTCGCTTGGCGTCCTGATCGCCATGTGCGGGCTTGCGGCCGGCGCGCTGGGCGCGCTCCGCGCCCGGCCGTCGCCGACCGCGGTCGCCCCGGGCTCCGCGACACCGTCCTGGCCGGCCCTCTAGGGTGCGCTGGCGGGCAGGGCAGAATGGTGGCTCTGGGGCTGTCGGCCATGGTCGGCCGGGCACGCCCGGGGCCGTTGCGTTGTGGCATGAGGGCTGGGGAATGTCGTTTGCTGCCGGCGGGCCGGCAGCTGGAGAGGGGCCGGAATGGGCGTGGCCGAGGTTATCTTCGGGCGGCTCGCCGATGGTGAGGTGGTGATCATCGACGGCGGCACTGGTAGTCAGCTGCAGGCTGAGGGCGTGCCGATGGATGATGTTGCGTGGAGCGCCCGGGCGAACCTGGAGCAGCCCGATGTGGTGCAGCGCGTCCACGAGGCGTACATCCGCGCCGGCGCCGAGGTGATCATCGCGAACACATTCGCGGCCAGCCGTGCGGCCCTGGAGCCCGCCGGGCTCGGCAGCCGCGTCGCCGAGGCGAACCGCAGCGCTGTCCGCGCGGCGCTGCGGGCCCGCGAGGCTGCCGCCACCGGCCCGGTGGCGGTGGCCGGCTCGATGTCGTCGTTCTGCCCGGTAGCCATGGACCCCGGGGCCCTGGGCTCGCCGCTGGGCGGCCCGGCGTCGGAGGATCCCCGCTTTCCTGGCCTGGCCGACTTCGGTGAGCAGGCCGGGCTGCTGGCGGAGGCGGGCGCCGACCTCATCGCCCTGGAGATGATCGAGGCCCGGGGCTACGGCCGGGCCGCCCTGCAGGCCGCCGCCGGGACCGGGCTGCCCGTCTGGCTCGGCATCAGCCCGGTCCGCCTCGATGACGGCACCCTGGGCACCGTTCCCGAGCTGGGCGACGGTGACAGCTTCGAGGACCTGCTCAGCGCCCTGGCTGACCCGGCACTGGCCGCGGTCACCGTGATGCACGCCAATCCCGGGGTGACGCTGGACGCGATCGAGATCATCCGCGGTCACTACGCCGGGCCCATCGGGGTATACGCCGAGACCGGCGGCTGGGAGCCGCCGAACTGGGTCTTCGACGGACTGACACCCGGCGAATATCTGCAGCAGGCGATCACCTGGGCTGACCACGGGGCGCAGCTCATCGGCGGATGCTGCGGCACCGGGCCCGAGCACATCCGAGCGCTCGCCGCCCAGCTGACCCGCCGCGGCCTGCCGCCCGATCACCGAATCTAGGGTCGCCAGCACAGCCGGGCATCTGAAAGGAAACCGCCCGGAGCACTGCCCCCTGGGCGCTGGCGCCAGGGGCGGACCCGGCGGATCATGGTGGCTACGTCACACCAGTCGAGGACATCCCTGGGGAGTAGCCATGACCACACCGAAGATCCCGGTCGTGTTCATTCACGGCCTGTGGCTGCACGCCACCAGCTGGCAGCCATGGATCGACCTGTTCGAGAAGGCGGGTTACGAAGCGACCGCGCCGGGATGGCCGGGCGTGCCCGATACCGTTGCCGAGGCCCGGGAGCACCCTGAGCGGCAAGCTGGCAAGGGCATCGCCGAAGCCGCCGAGCATTATGCCCGGATCCTCGGCTCGGCCGGCACCAAGCCCATCGTCATCGGGCATTCGTTCGGCGGCCTGGTCGCCCAGAAGCTGCTCGGCCAGGACCTGGCCGCCGCCGCGGTCGCCATCGATCCCGCGCCGATCAAGGGCGTGCTGGTGCTCCCGCCGGCGCAGCTGCGCGCTGCCTTCCCCGTCCTGGGCAACCCGGCGAACAGGAACCGGTCGGTCTCCCTGACCGCGGCGCAATTCCGCTACGCGTTCGGCAATGCGCTCCCTGAGGGGGAGTCGAAGCAGTTGTATGACGCATGGACCATCCCGGCGCCCGGCCGTCCGCTATTCGAGGCAGCGTTCGCTAACCTCACTCCGCATTCCCCGGCCAAGGTGGACACCAGGAATTCTGCCCGCGGGCCGCTGCTGCTGATCTCGGGCCAGAAGGATCACACGGTCCCCGATTCCGTGACGCACGCTACGTTCAGCCAGTACCGCCGTTCCACGGCGGTGACCGACCTGCGGCGGCTGGCCGGCCGCGGTCACTCTCTCACCATCGACAGCGGGTGGCGCGACGTCGCCGACACCGCGCTGAACTGGCTGAATGCCCACAAGCTGTAGGCACAGGCCAGCGACCTGCCAGGCATAGCAGCCGGGCGTCCGCAAGGTCCTGCGGTCGTCGTGGCGGCGGCTCACGCCGCCTTCCTGCGCTTCACCGCAAGTGCCGAGATCGCCTGCATTACCGCGCGGTTGGCGTTCTGCGCGGCCAGCTCCGAGCTGTCGTACGGCGGGCACACCTCTACGACGTCCATGGCGATCACGTTGGTGGCCTCCACGAGCCGCTGTATGGTCCACAGCAGGTCGCCCGGAGTCATGCCGCCGGGCTCCGGGTTGGTGCATCCCGGCGCGAAGCCCGGGTCGAGCACGTCGATGTCGAGCGAGATGTAGATCATCTCTGGCCCGTTCAGCGCCTGCTCGATGGCCTCCTCGATCACCGCCTCGGTGCCGACGGTCCGCACCTTGCTCATCAGGTGCCACTGCATGCCCTGCAGCTTCATCCAGTCCAGGATGTCGCGCGGCGGCCAGTAGCCGCGCAGCCCGATCTGGACGAAGTTCTTGCCCGGCACTGCCCCGCTCTCGATGAGCCGGCGCATCGGCGTGCCGTGCGACCACATGTTGCCGAACATCTCGGGGACTGTGTCGGCGTGGGCGTCGAAGTGGATGACGCCGAGCTTGCCGTGGCCCACCACGTCGGCGACCGCCTTGGCGGCTGGGTAGGTGATCGAGTGCTCGCCGCCGAGCACGACCGGGAAGATGCCGCGCGACGCGACCTCGCTGACCCGCTGCCAGATCGCGTGCTCGGCCACCTCGCTCATGCCCGGCGGGCACACCGCGTCGCCGTAGTCGACCACGCGCAGCTCGTCGAACGGTGCCACCTCGAGGTCCAGGTGGTAGAAGGGATAGGTCCAGTTGGCCGTGCGGATCGACCGCGGGCCAAGCCTGGTGCCGGCGCGGAATGATGTCGTCGAGTCCCACGGGGCACCGACGATGGCCACATCCGGCCGGATCTGGTCAAGCTCACCGGGCTCGAACAGTCCCAGCGTCTTCATGAACGTGCACGGGCCCAGGTAGGACGGTCCGTCCATCTGCTCGGCCCGGTTGGGCGAAATCCACTCGTGATCCCGGAACACGTCGTCCAGACCTCCCTCGTGTTGTGCGCCTGCTGCAGCATGGCGCGGAGCCTCGCTAGCCGCCGACCTCCTCTGGAAGCTCGTACCAGCGCGCCCGGTCGCCGATCTTGGCCCGGGTGCGCCATCTGAGTCCCTTCGGCGTCTGTTCCAGACGATCTCGCAGGCGCTTGATCTCCTTCGCCGCGCCCGCGGCCAGATCGGGATCCGCGATGGACGCCGCGTAGCCCTCGACCTTGCCGAGCGCCTCGGTGGCTGTCCGCCACCAGCCCCAGTCGGCGGCAAGCACGGCTGCCACCCGGCCAGCATCGACATCGCCGTCCAGCAGCAACGCGACCGCGTCCTGGAGGTCGCGCTCGTTGGTCTCGACGACCTGCAGCTTCATGAGCAGCAGGTCGGCGGTCGGGAGCGTGCTGCCCCGCAGCCTGAGCCGGGGCCGCAGGTCCAGCGAGTGGCACATCGTGAAGTGGTCCACGATCACGTCGAGCGGGCGGTCATTGACGGGGTCGGCGAACAGCAGCCGGGTCCTGCCGTGCAGCGCGTTGAACTCCTGGGCGGGCAGGTAGCCGCTGGCGGCGAGGAACTGCTCAAGGGGACGCTTGTGCTCCCGGGCCGTGGCCAGGTCTATGTCCTTGTATGCCCGCCGCAGTGCGGGATGGCCGACCGCCTTGCACCTGATGGCCACGGCCACGCCGCCAAACAGCTTGACCTCGATCCCGCGGGCCGTCGCGAGCGAGATGATGCGGCGGCCCTCCTCGACGGGATCAGCGAGCGGCTTGTCGTCGACGGTCACCGGCGGCCCGCCTGGTCCTGGGCCCGGCTCGCGCCCCAGGCGCCCACGTTGCTCCGGTAGAGCAGGCGCAGGTAGTAGAAGACCTCGCAGTGCTCTATGCCGTCGATCTGGCCGATCAGCTCTTCGACGGTCCGCACCAGCTCTTCCTTCTCGCGGCTGACGAGCTCGGCCATGAGGTCGTAGCGGCCCGTGGTGGCAACGACGTAGTCGATTCCGTGCACGGCGGCGACCCGCTGGGCCACCTTCTCGCTGTCTAGTTCGGGGCTGCATTGCATCGCGAGCCAGCACCGGGTCCGGTAGCCGAGGGATTCCGGGTTCCCCACCGCCATTACCCGGACGAGCCTGTTTTCCGCTAGCCACCGGAACCGCTGTGAGATCAGCCGTTCTGAGATGCCGAGGCCGTCGGCGATGGCCCGGAACGGAAGCCGCCCGTCTACCTGCAGCCGCCGGATGATCTCCTTGTCGACCGGATCAAGCTGTTCGTCCGGCATCCGCTGGCTGAGCCCAACCACGGCGCTGCCGGACAGATCGTCGTCGCCCCACACGAACTGCTGATGCAGCATCGCCAGATAGGTGAAGGTCTCGGTGCGCTGCACGCCGGGGATCTTGCGGATGGCCGCCAGCACCCGGCGTAGCTCGGACTGGTCATGGCAGCCGAGCTCGGCCATCACGCCGTATCGTCCGCTTGCCTGCACCACGTACGTGACCTGCGGGAAGCCGACGAGATGCTGGGCGACGCGGGACGCCGCGCGGGGATGAACCGACAGCGCCGTCCAGGCCATCTGATCGAGCCCGAGCAGCCGCGGGTCGGCGACCGCCGTGATGGTGAAGGCACCGTCCTGGATCAGGCGGGCCACCCGCCGCCGCACCGTGACCTCGGAAACACCCAGCTTGCGCGCGAGCGAAGAGAAGGACGCCCGGCCGTCGGCCTGCAGGCTCTGGAACAGCTGCGAGTCCAGCCCGGAGAGCACCCCCGGGTCCTGGCCGGCGTCCGGGACGCCCGGCGGGCGGCTATCGGGGCTCACGCTGACAGCAGCTGCCACGAGGACGGCCGCCCGTCAGCTGCGAAGTCGATAACGGCCGAGCGGAGCACTCCCTCGCCGTACTCGCTTCCCGGGTTGACGCACACGGTGGGCCCGATCTTCACGATCCCGCCCGACTCGTGGATGTGGCCGTGCAGGCCGATCGCCGGCTGGTAGCGCTCGATCGCCGCGCGAACGGCAGTCGACCCGGCGTTGATCTCCTCGCCGACCAGGGGCCTGGGCGGGTCGACCGACGTGTCGAGCCTGGCGCACACGTCCAGGCCCGAGCCGAACGGCGGCACGTGCAGGTTGAATATCGCCCGCCCCGGGTCGGAGAGCTGGCTCGCCATCTTCTCCAGGCGGTCGCCGAGCTCCTCCTCGCTGATGTCGCGCGGGCACGGCCAGGGCGTCGGATTCCCGTAGCCGCAGGAGATCATCTGAACTCCCGGGGCGACCTCCAGCACCTTGCCGTCGGCGTTAATCGCGTAGCTCGCGCTGTCGAGCACCGCCTCGATGGAGAAGTAGTCGTCGTTCCCGCCGGTGACATACAGCGGGACGCCAAGCGGCTCGAGGCGCTCGGCGGCGAGGGCCAGCCACTCTTCCACTTGCAGCAGCGCTTCGGCCTCGAACCGCCGCGCGACGGCGTCGCCGTCGCCGAGCAGCTCGGCATACTCCTCCGCCGTCATGACGACTGGGTACTGGCCGAGGCCCCGTATCTTTCGGACCATGGCCGTTAGCTCGTCCTCGTCGGCGGCGGTCTGCTCCCGGCCGAGCACTTCAGCGCGCCAGCCGCCGGCCTGCTCGACGACCGGGGCCAGCCGCTTGCCGGTCAAGTCCCCGCCGATCACCGCCACATCAGCCTCGTAGACCGGCACCGCGTTGAGGAACTTCCGCAGCACGACATCGCCGGCGTGGAAGTCGGTGGCGTAGAGCAGCCGCCAGCTGCGCTCAGTGGACCGTTTCGCGCGGCCCTTGGGCTTCAGCCGCATGCCGGGCCTCCGGCCGCTACGCCTGCGCGCTCGGTAGCCGGCCGACTCCGGGCAGGCCGCCTCCGGCGCGGCGCGCGGTCACTCCGGCGGCACATAACGGAAGGCCAGCGAGGTGTCGACGCCTTCCCGGCGCCGGTAGGCGCGGACGGCCGCGTAGACGATCACACCGGTCACGAATGCCCCGCCGAGGACCAGGTGGGCGCTCGTCGATGTGAGCCCGAGCGCGCTGTTCACCAGGGCGACCACGACGAGCAGGCCGGTCAGCACCGTGCCCAGGATCCCCATGACCGTGACGAGAGGCACTGACCCGATCTTGTACCGGCCGGACGGCGACGCCCGGAATATCTCCGGCGCGCGGTATGGGAACACCGCGGCCGCCAGGCAGGTCACCCCGACCACGATGACGCTGCCGATCGCCCCGCCGATCAGGACGATGGTGAACCAGCTGGGGACGTAGCTGAAGATCGCAGAGACGCCGAGCGCGCATAGGCTCCACAGCGTCGCCGCCTTGACCGGCGTGTGGCGCCGCTCGGAGACGTCGGAGAAGAACCTCGGCAGCGAGCCGTCCAGGCCCATCGCCATCATCACCCGGGCGGAGTTGACGAAGACGACGTTGGCGATCGCGAACCCGCCAACGATGAAGCCGAGCGCCACCAGGGACACGATCAGCGGGTTCGACGTGAGCATCGAGAGGAACACGCCGATGTTGGGCAGGTACGTCGGGTGAATCAGCCCCGCGCCGTAAGCCCAGGCGTACTGGTTGAGGAAATTCGAGCCGACGATATGGCTGATCAGCACAAATGGCAGGGCCAGCAGGATGATGGCCAGGATCACGCCGCCGGCCAGGAACGTCAGGTAGAGCCGGTTCAGGCTGCGCGCGCCCTTGACCTCGCCTAGCAGGCCCTGCGCCGAGTACATCGAGTACGGAACGTAGGCCGCCAGGACCGCGATCCAGATGAGCGTGTGGCTGAGGCTGACGCCCACCGGGTGGTAGCCGGCCTTGGCCGCGGCCGCCGCCACCTGCCGGGTGGTCAGGGCGGGGCTCTGGAACCGGTCGAAGTCGCTGCTGAAGTTGGTGCCGAAATTGGCCAGGAGCAGGCCAATAATGGTGAGGACCGAGATCACGAGGCCCGGCACCAGCACGTACCGCTGGATCCGCCGGTAGAAGTGCAGGCCAGTGACGGTAAGCGCCCAGCACGCCGCGACGATGACCGCCGAGACGATGAAGAGGCCGTTCTCGCTGACCAGCCAGGAGACGACGCCCGGGGCGTTGGCCGCCTGCGCGATCGGCACCAGGCCGAAGGTCGCCAGCACGTACGCGCCGGCCGGCGGGAACGTCAGCCAGAACAGCAGCTGGCATGCCCAGGGCACGGTGAAGCCGACGAGCGGGTTCAGGGAACGGGTCTCGTAAAGGTAGTCGCCGCCGGCCCGTGGCATGGCCGAACCCAGCGCTGCGTAGACGAAGTAGATGACTACGCCGTAGAGCAGCGTGAGCAGCAGCATCAGCGGGATGTTGATGCCCGGGGACAGGTACTGGGGTGTCGGGAACAGGTAGACGAACCCGAAGAGGGCCCCGCCGGAGAAGACGCCGTACCACACGGTGTCGCTCAGCGAGAGCTCGCGGATCAGTCCGGACGACGCGCGCGAGAAGAGCTGAACTCGGGGCTCGCCCGCACTTCCGGTCGTTGCAGCCATGCTTCCCCCTGACCGAGATCGCCGCCGAGCGAGGTGCTCGTCGAGGGATACTGCATAAACTGCGCCAAAATTAACATGACTCGTCGGCTGGCACAAGATCAGCAGACGAATCATGTTCGCGCAAGGAAGCGTGAACCGGTTCAGCCGCAGGCCGGGCCCCACCGCCGACCGGCGCCTGGCGGGCGGCCTCGTGACGGCGGTCGGAGCCGTCGAGATCACCGTCCACGGATGGGACATCGCCGGGGCGTGCAGATGCCGCCGGCCGATCCCTCCCCCATCAGCCGACGCGCAGCGCGTCGAGAACTCCCCGGAGCTGTGCCACGCGTTGATCCAGCTGCCAGATGGATTCGGCGATCGCCCGGTCTGGCGTGGCGGCGAGCTGCCCGGCAATGACCGTGACCTGGTTCTCTACCGCGGTGAGCCGTCCGGACAGCTCAGCGAGCACCGGGTCGGCCGCCTCGGGCAAGGTCACCAGGGTCGCCAGGGACCCGGCCAGCTGAGCACGCAGCAACATCGCCTGCTCGCTGAGCTGCTTGTTCTTCAGATAGAGATCAACGAAGACCGAGACCTTGGCGCGCAGCACCCATGGGTCGAACGGCTTGGCGATGTAGTCAACGGCGCCTGCCGAGTAGCTGCGGAACGCATAGTCGGGCTCGGCGTTCAGCGCGGTCAGGAAGATGATCGGCACCTCTCGGGTTTTCGGGCGCTGCTTGATGTGGGCGGCGGTCTCGAACCCGTCCATTCCTGGCATCAGCACGTCGAGCAGGATGACGGCGAACTCTTCGCCGAGGAGGGCCTTGAGTGCCTCTTCTCCTGACCGCGCGCCTACCAGCGTCTGGTTCAGCGAGCCGAGGACCGCCCGGAGCGCGGTGATGTTCTCAGCCCGGTCATCCACCAGCAGGATCTTCGCCTTGTCGCGCACCGCCTCTACTCCTTTCAGCGGGCCGCGCGGCCTAGCAGCCAGGTTCGCATCCGCAGCAGCAAGTGCGCTGTGTCCACGGGCTTTGGTATGTAGTCGGATGCGCCGGCCCTGATGCTCTTCTCCCGGTCGCCCTTCATGGCCTGCGCAGTGAGCGCGATGATCGGCAGGTTGGCGAACTGCGGCATCCGCCGGATGGCTCGCAGAGTGGCATTCCCGTCCAGTTCGGGCATCATCACGTCCATCAGCACGATCGAAATGTCCGGGTTCTGCTCCAGCGCCTCTATCGCTATGCGGCCGTTCTCCGCGTACAGGACCTCGGAACCGAAGCCCTCGAAGACGCTGGTGAGCGCGAAAACGCTGCGAGCGTCGTCGTCGACGATGAGGATTCGTGCCCCGTCGAGGGCGTCTGACGCACCGTTTTCTGGAGCTGCCGGGGGAGGGGATGCACCGTCGCCTGCCGGGCCGGAGTGGGCTCCATTCACTGAGGCTGCCGATGCGGTGGCCACGCCGTCGACGGTGGATGGGGATGAAATGGCATTTGGCGCCCGATGCTGGACCGGCAGGTACAACGTGAAGGTGCTGCCCTTGCCTCGCCGGCTCGACACGCGGATCACCCCGCCCAGCAGGCGGGCGATGTCGCGGCTGATCGAGAGTCCCAGGCCGGTGCCGCCGTACCTGCGGCTAGTGGTGCCGTCAGCCTGCTGGAATGCGTCGAAGATGGTGTCGAGCTTGCTCTTTGCGATGCCGATGCCCGTGTCGGACACCGCGAACGCGACCACGTCGGTCGCGCTGCGCAGCGCGCCATTGAACTCCGCCTCGCCGGCTTTGCCGATGCTGAGGCTGACCTGGCCGGATGAGGTGAACTTGACCGCGTTGGAGAGCAGGTTGCGGACGATTTGCTCGAGCCGCTGCTCGTCGACGTACAGCCGGTCGGGCGTGCCGGCCTGGACCTGTACCTCGAACTGCAGGCCCTTGTCCAGCGCCATTGGCCGGAAGATGGCCTCGACGTGCTCCACCAGAGTCGGCAACCGCAGCTCAGCCGGGTGGATATCCATCTTGCCCGCCTCGACCTTGGAAAGATCCAGGATGTCATTGATCAGCTGCAGCAGGTCAGATCCGGCCTCATGGATCGTTCGGGCGAAATCGACCTGCTGGCCGGTCAGGTTCCCGTCAGGATTCTCCGACAGCAGATTCGCTAGCACGAGCAGGCTGTTCAGCGGGCTGCGCAGCTCGTGGGACATGTTGGCGAGGAAGACTGACTTGTACCTGGACGAGATGGCTAGCTCCTGAGCACGTTCCTCCAGCGTGCGGCGTGCCTGTTCGATCTGGGCGTTCTGCACCTCGATAGCGCTGTTCTGCTTGGCGAGCAACGCTGCCTTCTCCTCGAGCTCGGCGTTGGATCTGCGCAGCTCGCCCTGCTGGCGCTGCAGCTCGTCGGAGCGCTCCTGCAGCTGGGTGGTGAGCCGCTGCGATTCGCCGAGCAGGGCTTCCGTGCGCGAGTTGGCCATGATCGTGTTGATGGTCACGCCGATGGTGCCGACGAACTGATCGAAGAACGCCAGGTGCACATCGCTGAACCCGGTCAGCGAGGCAAGTTCGACTACCCCTAGCACCTGGTCCTCGAACAGGATGGGCAGCACGGCGACGCTTACCGGCGCGGACGCGCCGAGCCCCGATCCGACAGTCAGGTACCCGGCGGGAGCATCTCTGATCAGGATCGGGGTTCGCTCGAGGGCTGCCTGGCCGGCCAGGCCTTCGCCCCGGATGAAGTGGGTCAGCCCGCCCTTCCTGAAGCCGTATGCGGCGATCCGGGTGAACTCCTGCGGCCGGCTGTCGGTGCTGGCAGCGTCGCTGGCGAGGTAAATGGCCCCGTAGTGGGCGGAGGCAAGCGGCGTCAGCTCGCTCATGATCAGGCGGGCCAGTTCGAGCAGGTCGCGATGGCCCTGCATGAGGCCCGCGATCCTGGCGAGGTTGGTCTTCAGCCAGTCCTGCTCCTGGTTGGCCCTGGTGGTTTCACGCAGGTTAGCGACCATGAGGTTGACGTTGTCCTTCAGCTCGGCGACCTCGCCGCGCGCAGCCACGGTGATCGACTGCGTCAGATCGCCCTCGGCGACCGCGCTGGCCACGCCCGCGATCGCGCGGACCTGTGTGGTCAGGTTGCTCGCCAGCTCGTTGACGCTCTCCGTCAGCCGCTTCCACGTGCCGGAGACGCCCTCCACCTCGGCCTGCCCGCCGAGCCGGCCCTCACTGCCGACCTCGCCGGCGACCCGGGTCACCTCGGAGGCGAACGCCGACAGCTGGTCCACCATCGTGTTGATGGTGTCTTTGAGCAGCAGGATCTCGCCGCGCGCGTCCACGTCGATCTTCTTGGACAGGTCGCCGTTGGCCACCGCGGTCGCGACCTGGGCGATGTTGCGGACCTGGCCGGTGAGGTTGCCGGCCATGAAGTTGACATTGTCGGTCAGGTCCTTCCACACCCCGGACACGCCCCGGACCTGCGCCTGGCCGCCCAGCCGCCCCTCGGTGCCTACCTCGCGGGCCACCCGGGTCACCTCGTCGGCGAACGCCGACAGCTGGTCCACCATCGTGTTGATGGTCGTCTTGAGCTGCAGGATCTCGCCGCGCGCGTCCACGTCGATCTTCTTG
>DATGVY010000628.1:0-3582 GCA_035299845.1 Streptosporangiaceae bacterium | reverse complement strand
AGGCCTGTGGCGGCTGCCGGTACCGCCCCCCGGGTCACTGGCGAACTAGCGGCATGCCGTGGGGGGCGAACCCCCGCCTGTCAGCGGACGCAGCGTGCAGCCGGTGAAAGGCCGGCCAGCGTGCATCTGATCGCGGCCAGCGCAAGAGTCGGCGGGCAGACGCGAACAGGATGGTCGTCGCGTCTGAAGATCATTTCAGCTGGACTGGGGTGCGAGCCGTTACAGTAAGCAACGGGGCCTGTCCAAGGGGGTGCCGTGGAGCCTGCCGTCCGGTCCGGGGCCGCCGACGCTCCGGTCGCCCCTGCCGTTCGCGGGGTCGTGTCGCGCCACGCGCTGTTCGGATGGCTCGGCGGAGCAGCGCGCGTCACTGAGGTGTCGGCGCCGGCCGGGAGCGGGAAGACGTTCCTGCTGCGGTCGTGGATCGGCGAGGCTGTCCTGGCCGGGCGCGCCGCCTGGGTATCGGTGCAGGGCGAGGAGCGTGATCCGCAGCGGTTCTGGATCGCGGTGGCCGACGCGCTGCGGGCGACCGCGGCTGCATCCGCGCTGGTGCGGCCGCTGACCGCCGCGCCGGACCTGGACGGCTGGGCAATCGTCGAGCGGCTGCTGAAAGACCTGGCGCGGCTGGAGGACCGGGTCTGGCTGGTGATCGACGACGTGCACGAGCTGGCCTCCACGGAGGCGCTGCGCCAGCTGGAGCTGCTGGTGATGCGCGCGCCGGACCGGCTGCGGTTCGTGCTCGCCACCCGGCATGACCTGCGGTTGGGGCTGCACCGGCTGCGGCTGGAGGGCGAGCTCACCGAGATCCGCGCCGCCGACCTGCGGTTCACCCTGGCCGAGGCGCGGGCGCTGTTCGACGCAGCCGGGGTCCAGCTGCCAGACACGGTGCTGGCGTCGTTGCACGAGCGGGCCGAGGGCTGGGCGGCCGGGCTGCGCCTGGCCGCGTTGTCGCTTTCCGGGCACCCGGACCCGGAGCGGTTCGCCGAAGAGTTTTCCGGCAGCGAGCGGACGGTGGCCGACTACCTGCTGGCCGAGGTGCTGGAACGCCAGAGCGAGGAGGTCAGGCGGCTGCTGTTGCGCACCTCGGTGGCCGAGCGGGTCAGCGGCGAGCTGGCCGACCTGCTGACCGGGGGCAGCGGCGGGGAGCGGGTGCTGCAGGAGCTGGAGCAGGCCGGCGCGTTCGTGGTCTCCCTGGATGCGCGGCGGTCCTGGTTCCGCTACCACCAGATGTTCGCTGACCTGCTGCAGCTGGAGCTGCGGCACAGTGAGCCAGCCCAGATCCCCGCCCTGCACGGCACGGCCGCCGGGTGGTTCGCCGGACACGGGTACCCGGTGGAGGCGGTCCGGCACGCCCAGGCGGCGCAGGACTGGGGCCTGGCCGCCCGGCTGCTGGCCGATCATTGGCTCGGCCTGGTGCTTAACGGGCAGGGCGCGACGGCGTACGAGCTCCTCACCCGGTTCCCGGCCGGCGCGGTGGCGGCCGATGCGGAGCTCATCGCGCTGATGGCGGCCGGCGAACTGACCTGGGGATCGGCGGATGAGGCCGAGCGTTACCTCGCGCGGGCAGCGCGGGGGTTCGAAGGGGGCGAGGGGCCGGTACCGGTGCCCGCGGAGCGGCGCGGACGCATGCAGATCTTCCTCGCCATCGTGCGGCTCGGGCTCGCCCGGCAGCGCGGCGACCTCCCGGCCGTCGCCGAGGAGGCGCAGCGGCTGCTCGCCCCTGCCGAGGCCGCGGACGCCGCGCGGTTCGGGCTGGGCGAGGATCTGCGGGCGCTGGCGGTGATCAGCCTCAGCATCGCCGAGGTCTATGCCGCGCGGCCGGAGGAGGCCGACCGGCACCTGGAGCAGGGGGTGGCCCTGGCCCGCCGGATCGGGCGGCCCTACCTCGAGCTCCTCGGCCTGGCGCACGGGGCGGTAGCCGCGGCCTTCCGGTCCTGGGCGTGGGGAGAGCGACGGAGCAGGCAGGCGATCGAGCTGGCGCGGCGGCACGGCTGGGGCGAGGACCAGGCCGCCGGCGTCGCCTACGCGGTACTCGCCGGCGTGATGGTCGGCCAGGGCCGGCTGGCGGAGGCAGAGCCGTGGCTCGAGCGCGCCGGGCAGACCTTGCGGACCGAGGCCGAACCCGCCACCGGGATGTACCTCCACTATGCCCGCGGTCTGCTCGAGCTCGCTCGTGGCCGTAACGAGGAGGCGCTGGCTGACATCCAGGCCGCCGAGCGGCTGGCGGCCACGCTCGTCACGCCGCACATCCTCGCGACGTCGACGCGGGCGGACATGCTGCAGGCCCTCGTAGGGCTGGGTGAAACCGGCCGCGCCGAAGCCGCCCTGGCCGGGCTGGAGGAGCACGAGCGCGGGGGCGTAGAGATGTGCATCGCCCTGGCGTCGCTGCGGCTCGCCCAGCACGACCCGCAGGCGGCGACGGCCGCGCTCGCGCCCGTCCTGGGCGGCTCGGTCTCCCGAGTCGGGGTCCATCCGTCCTGGGTGGTGGCGGCCCTGCTGCTGGAGGCGATCGCCCGCGACGCGCTCGGCGACCCGGCCGCCGCCGGGCGCGCCCTCGAGCGCGCCCTCGATCTCGCCGAACCCGACCGCGCGCTCATCTCGTTCCTGGTCTACCCGGCACCGGGACTGCTCGAGCGCCAGGCCCGGCAGCGCACCGCGCACGCCGCCCTGATCGCCGACATCCTGAGCCTGCTCGCCGGGACGAGCCCGCCGGGGGCGGGCAGCTCCGCCGCGCCGCCCGGCCAGCCGCGAAGACTGCGCGAACCGCTCAGCCGGGCCGAGACCCGCGTCCTGCGCTACCTGCCCACCAACCTGACCGTGCCGGAGATCGCCGGCCAGCTCTACCTGTCGGCGAACACCGTCCGGACGCACATGCGCCACCTCTACGACAAGCTCGGCGCCACCGCCGCCACGAGGCCGTCGACCGGGCCCGCGCGCTCGGCCTGCTCGCACCCTCCGCGCGAAGGCCCTGATACGACGGCAGCCGCCAATTGCTAGCTGACCAGGGTGATTCCGCCGTCTCGGGCGAGTTGTGCGTGCTGGTGGTACCAGCGTGAGCGGGCCTGGTGGCGGCGTCGCCAGTTCAGCCAGTGCGTGGCGTGTCCGGGCGGGTGCGGCTGGAGGAGACGGGCTGCGAGCAGGCGGCTGATCTCCAGGATGGTCAGCGGGATCATGCCTGGTTCGGCCGGCGGGGCCTGATCAGGGGTGACCGGGGGCGGGGCCTGGGTATCGGTGCGGTCTTTCAGCAGGGCGGCGGTGACCGCGCAGATCGCCAGGGCGGCCATCACCAGCACGGCTGGCGGAGGATCGCGGTGTAGAGCGGGCCTGGCACTGGTCCAGGCCGACTTACACAGCTATCTCCCGAACGCCGTCGCTGACGCTGCGGCTCACGGCTTAGCGCTAATCCTCGACCGCATAGTCCCCAGACCCTGACCATGCGCGGGCGGAGCGGGAGGATGTCGCTGCGCCGCAGCCCGCGCCAGGTGGCCGCCAGTGTTCGGCGGTGGCCACGGTCGGCGGGCGGGAGGCGGGGAACGCGGCGTTCAGGGCCCCGGCCGAGGTGCCGGCCAGCAGGTCGGGCACGAT
>DATGVY010000627.1:0-1675 GCA_035299845.1 Streptosporangiaceae bacterium | reverse complement strand
TGGCGGGCGCCGTCGTGGCCCGTACCGCGTTCACCGCGGTGACTCATTGCCGCGCCGCCGGGCGGCAGGCGCTGCGGCACGCGCAGACCGCGCGGCTGGTCGGCCGTCCCGAGCCGGCCCTGGGGGCCGTGCTGGTGGAGCATTCCCAGCCGGCCGCTTACTGTGTCGCTGGCCGGCATCCCACGGTGATCCTGACCACCGCCGCGGTGCAGACGCTCGATCCCGGCCAGCTGGACGCGGTCCTGGCGCACGAGCGGGCCCACCTGACCGGCCGTCACCACCGGCTGCTGGGCCTAGCGCGGATCGGCCGCCAGGTGCTCCCGTTCCTGCCGCTGATGCGGGATGCCGACGAGCACGTAGCCCGGCTGGTCGAGCTGCACGCCGACGATACGGCCACCCGAGCCCGCGATCCGCGGCTGCTCGCCACGGCCCTCGTGGTCCTCGCCACCGCCGCCAGTCCCGCGCCTGCCCTCGCCGCGGGTGCCACCGACTCGGTGCTGCGGATACGCCGGCTCCTAGGTCCTCGCGAGCCGCTGGGTCGTGCACGCCGTCAGCTGGTTCGCGCCACCGCCGCGGCGCTCGCCCTGACCCCGGTCCTGCTGGCCCTGACCCCGGCCGTGCTTGCCCTCGTACTAGGACGGCTACCAGCCGCCTAGCGTGGCCGGCCGCCAGCAATGAACAACCTCCCGGCGAGCGCCGTGTTGTCAGATATGAGGATCCATCGCCGGCACGGCCTGTCCGGCCCGCCCGCCGGGCAGCATGACGTCACGACAGACACCCCGGTCCGACGCTTCGGCTGGCGGCCGCGCCGCGGGAACTGCGGGAACGCCCAGCGGGCGCCAGGAACGGACACCGCCCGCGGCCCGACTGCGGCCGTGCAGGCCTCGCCCGGCGAGACCGTGGCCGCCGCCATGCAGCTGGCGATCGCGCTGCTCACCGCGGGCCTGGACTCAGCCGAGCTGGAAGCGTGGGCGGCGGACGCGCTCACTCCGGATGACGCGGACGGCCTGGCTAACTTGATGATCGGCTTGCACGTGGTTTCCGCGCTGCTGCTGAACGAGTTGCATGAGGCGACGGGAGAGCCCTCGGCAGCCATCTTGCAAAAACTGGCGATCCTGGCGGAATACCGGCGGGGGACACCCTCTACCGGCTAGGGCAGCGCCGCCTGCCTGGTCATCACCCCGGCTGCCGGGCACCACGGCGGAAACAAGTAGTCAGCCACCGGCGCTTCGCGTTCAGCCGTCGCACCGCCGTGACATGCCCGGCAGCCCCGTGGCACGTATCGGATTGTCAGCTGCCCCCGATGAACCGTTCTCATCTCCTATCCGTGTTAGTAGATGAGTCGGCGACGATGACCGAGTCGTCGCGAAACTGAGGAGCTGGTTAGCTTTGGCCCGCATGACATTCAGAGCTGTCATCGTCCGTCGGTGCCGTGAGTCTGGGGATCCCGGGCGCAGGCCAGGAGTGTCACGGTGACGGCGGATCTGTATGCGACCGCGACCGGCCTCATCGAGCGCTCGGCGGCGGCGTATGTGTCTGGTGTGCCGGGAGACGCCGCGGACGAGGGCTTTTTCGGGCCTGCCAGCATCACGTGGCGGATGAGCGCTGACCTGGCCTCGCCGGTTGCGGGCCTGCGGTCCCTGCTGATGCAGGCGCTGCATCCGCTGGCGATGGC
>DATGVY010000626.1:0-3215 GCA_035299845.1 Streptosporangiaceae bacterium | reverse complement strand
CTGACCGCGCCTTGCCCGACCGCGCCTTGCCCGACCGCAGGCTCCGCGCTTTCCTGATCGACGTGGTCACCGGCGAGTCAGCCGATGTGGTCGTGTCGCTCACGCAGCGGCAGGTCGTGGCGCGCCGCACGCTCGATCCGCTGACCGATGGCCGGGTGCCCATCATCGATGCCGACTTCGCCGTGGCTGAGGAGGTCGTGCGGGCCGATCCGGCCTGGCGCGCGGCGATGGCACGGCGCGGCCTGACCGATGTCAGCAAGATCCGCGCCTGCCCGCTGACCGCAGGCTCGTTCGGCGTCGAGGACGAGGACCGCCGCCGGATGGTCCGGGTGCTCGCCTTCGTCCAGGCCCGTGAGCATGACCTGGCCTGGGCGCACCCGGTTGACGGCGTCGCCGCCTACGTCGACCTCATCGAGAAGAAGGTCTTCAAGGTCGTCGATGACTTCGACCTCCCGGTCCCGCGCGAGTCCGGCGACTACGACGACCCGGAAGTCCGCGGGCCGCTGCGCACCACCCTGCGGCCGATCGAGATTACCCAGCCAGAAGGGCCGGGCTTCACGCTGGACGGCCACTGCCTGGAGTGGCAGGGCTGGTCGCTGCGGATCGGGTTCGACGCCCGCGAGGGGCTGACGCTGCACCAGATCAGCCTTGCTGACGGCGCCGAGCAGCGCCCGGTGATCTACCGCGCGTCCATCCCGGAGATGGTCGTGCCGTACGGTGACCCGAAGTTCCGGTACTGGCAGGCCTACTTCGACTCAGGCGAGTACCTGGTCGGCAAGTGGGCGAACTCGCTGGAGCTTGGCTGTGA
Organism: Streptosporangiaceae bacterium; assembly: GCA_035299845.1. Classification (GTDB taxonomy): domain Bacteria; phylum Actinomycetota; class Actinomycetes; order Streptosporangiales; family Streptosporangiaceae; genus Palsa-506. The sequence goes on along the minus strand of DATGVY010000626.1, from coordinate 2,407 downwards.
CTGCCTCGGCGAGATCGCCTACCTGGACGCGACGATCACCGACGACTTCGGCGAGCCGAAGGTGATCCGCAATGCCGTCTGCATCCACGAGGAGGACTTCGGCATCCTCTGGAAGCACACCGACATCTTCAACGGCTCGGCGCAGTCCCGCCGGCAGCGCCGCCTGGTCGTGTCCTTCTTCACGACCGTGGGCAACTACGACTACGGCTTCTACTGGTACTTCTACCTGGACGGCACCATCGAGTGCGAGGTCAAGATGACAGGCGTGCTGTTCACCGCGGCCCACGCGGGAGATGACAGTCCGTACTCGGCGCAGGTCGCGCCGGGGCTCGGGGCGCCTGTCCACCAGCATCTGTTCGGCGCGCGGCTGGACATGACGGTCGATGGCCTGGCCAACGCGGTAGAGGAGGTAGACGTCAGCGGCGTGCCAGCCGGCCCGGAGAACGCCCATGGCAACGCCATGTCCAGGACCGTGACCAGGCTGCGCCGGGAGTCTGAGGCCTGCCGCCGGGCCGACGCGCTGCGCGGGCGCAGCTGGCGCGTGCTGAACACCGAGCGGGCGAACAGGTTCGGGCAGCCGGTGAGCTTCACCCTGTACCCGGAGGCCGCGCCAGTCCTGCTGGCCGATCCGGGCTCGTCGTTGCACGCGCGGGCAGGATTCGCCACGAACCATCTGTGGGTGACGGGCTACGACCCGGCGCAACGGTACCCGGCGGGCGACTTCGTCAACCAGCACCCGGGCGGCGCAGGCCTGCCTGGCTTCATCGCCGGCGACCGGAACATCGACGGCACCGACATCGTGGTCTGGCACACCTTCGGGGCGACGCACTTCCCGCGGCCGGAGGACTGGCCGGTGATGCCGGTCGCCCGGTGCGGGTTCGTGCTCAAGCCGACCGGCTTCTTCGGCCGGAACCCGACGCTCGACGTGCCGCCGCCACCGGGCACGCAGTGCCAGGCGCCACCGGGCACGCAGTGCCAGGCGCCGCCGCCTGCAGCGCCGGATGACAGCGCCGGATGACAGCGCCGGATGACAGCGCTGATCCCGCCGGCCAACCTCGGCCGTTCTCGCCGGCCAGCCAGCTCAGCCGCCGCCGCGGGTGGCCGCCGGCTCGATGCCGGCCAGGCGGCACTGCGGCCGGGTCGCCAGCGAGAGCCGGTCGTGCCCGGCGAACGCGGCGCGGCACATGGCCCGCGCGCCGCCGCCGCAGCCGTGCTCAAGCGCGCCGCCGGTGCTGCTCGGCACGGTGACCGTGACGCAGCCGTCGTGCGACCGGCCGTAGGCGCCCGGATTGGCGACGCCCCAGGCGGTCAGCCCGCCGGCGACGGCTACGGCAAGCGCGCCCGCTGCCGCCAGCGTCAGCCGGCGGCGGCGCCGGGGGCCGGGCAGGGGCGAGTCCGCCGCCTGGCCGGGCATGCCGCTCATGATCTGCACAGTACAACGCGGCGGTCGAGGACAGTCGGCGGCTCCGGACAGCACAGGACCATCACCAAACTGGGTTGGCACAACTCGGTGTCGTGCGGTCGGAAATCCCAGCCGTGACTCATGTCGACTACTCTGCTCGGGTCATACGGTTGAGGCTTCTGTGAATCCTCGTTTCTACGCCCTGTTGAAGTGCTGGAAGGAACGTACGGGGTGTCCAGTATTGGTCAACACGAGCATGAACGTGCGAGGGGAGCCGATTGTTTGCGCTCCTGAAGACGCATTCCAATGCTTTATGTGTACCGATCTCGATCTGTTGGTCCTCGGTAATGTGATCTTACGAAAGTCCGAACAGGACCCCTCACTTCGAGCAGCGTACAGGCACGAATTTGAGCCCGACTGATCGCCGGGGCAGCTTTACCTTCACTCAGGCCGTGGCCAATGACCTAATTCAGGCTGGGTTCTGGCGAATATTGGGAGGCGGAAATAAGGAGGTGAAACGATCAGTACGCCCGTGCGACTACGCAGGTCAGGTCCGGTTCGAGGACACTGGAAGGAAGGCTGCCGTCGGCTCTCTGAATGCACCGGACAGTTAGAGCCTCCTCCGCCAAGCGTGTTTCGCCATCTTCTCCGACGACCTGCCATGGCAACCGCGCGACGCCCGTCCTGGCCACCTCGATGGCGGCATCCACAGACGTCACGTCATGGGTCGATTCCGTACGGAATTTCAACGCCTCCTGGTAGAGCGAGGCTTGAATATCTTCAAGCAGTGAGGTTACGGTGCCTGTCAGCGCATTTCGCGCAACAACCATCTTGCTGCGGGTGTCACACCGGACAACTGTTCCCTTTCCCTCAGCGAGGTCGCGCGGCCCGACCTCAACGCGAACGGGCACGCCCTTCAGTTCCCAGTCAGTCACGCGGCGGCCGAAGCTCGCCGAAGCCGTATCGACAGTACTGCGCACGCCATGACGCTCCAACTCCTCGTGT
>DATGVY010000625.1:0-6701 GCA_035299845.1 Streptosporangiaceae bacterium | reverse complement strand
CGGCGCCAGCGCGACGGCCGCTTCGCCGTGACGGTCACCGGCGCGGCGGCGGCCGCCGAGAGCGGCAGCCGCGGGTGGCCAGCCAGCGGCGAGTCCGCGGCCGGCGACATTGCGGGGGACGGATCGGCTGGTCGCGACACTGCGGGCCGCGAGCCGGGGGGCGGCGACACGAAGGACGGCGAGACTGCGGGGGCCGGGGCGGCGGGCGGCGACAGTGCGTGGGGCGGGCGGGCCGACGGCGACACGGGGGACTGCGACACTGCGGGCCGCGGGGCCGTTCGCATGACGGTTGCCGCGCACCAGGCCGGCGGCGGCTGGATCGGCCTGGAGGAGGGAGGACTCCGGCACCGGCTGCACGTGTTCCGCCACGGCCGCCGCGTGTGGGTGCAGGGCCCGTCCGGCGATGTGGTGCTGGCCGAGGTTCCCCGCTTCCCCCGGGCGGAACCGGACATGGTGGCGGGCGGCCTGGTCGCACCCATGCCGGGCACGGTGCTGGCAGTGCAGGTCAAGCCCGGCGACACCGTCGCCGCAGGCCAGCTGATGATGGTCGTGGAGGCCATGAAGATGGAGCACCGCATCACCGCACCCCAGGCCGGGGTGGTGGCCGAAATCCGCGCGCACCAGGGCGATCAGGTCAGCGGCGGTGACCTGCTGGCCGTCATCGACGAGGCCACGTGAGCGCCCCGCTCCGCATCGCCAACTGCAGCGGTTTCTACGGCGACCGCCTGACCGCGGCGCGCGAGATGGTCGACGGCGGACCTATCGACGTGCTCACCGGCGACTGGCTGGCCGAGCTGACCATGCTGGTGCTGGCGAAGAACATGCTGCGCGACCCCGCCGCCGGCTATGCCCGCACGTTCGTGACGCAGCTGGAGCAGGTCATGGGCGACTGCCTCGACCGCGGGATCAAGGTGGTGTCCAACGCCGGCGGGCTGTCCCCGCGGCGCTGCGCCGATGCCGTCGCCGATGTGGCCGGCCGGCTCGGCCTCGACCCGGTCATCGGCTACATCGACGGCGACGACCTGGTACCCCGCCTGGCGGAGTTGCGGGCCGCGGGCATTGACTTCGCCCACCTGGACACTGGCGAGCCGCTCGGCGACCGCGCCGTCATGACCGCCAACGCCTACCTTGGCGGGTGGGGCATCGCCGAAGCGCTGGCGCGCGGCGCCGACATAGTGATCACCGGCCGGGTGACCGACGCAGCCCTGGCGGTGGGACCGGCGGCCTGGCATCACGGCTGGCGGCGAGACGACTGGGACGCCCTGGCCGGAGCGGTCGTCGCCGGCCACGTGATCGAGTGCGGCGCGCAGGCTACCGGCGGCAACTTCTCCTTCTTCACCGAGGTCCCCGGGCTTGAGCATCCGGGCTTCCCGATCGCTGAGGTGGCCGCCGACGGCTCGAGCGTGATCACCAAGCACCCCGGCCACGGCGGGATGGTGTCGGCGGACACGGTAACCGCCCAGCTGCTCTATGAGATCGGCGGCCCGGCGTACCTCAATCCCGACGTCACGGCCCGCTTCGACAGCATCCTGCTGTCCGCTGACGGCCCCGACCGGGTACGGATCGCCGGGGTTCGCGGGGACTCCCCGCCGGTCACCGCCAAGGTGGCGGTCAACTATGAGGGCGGCTGGCGCTCCACCGTCACCCTGTACGTCACCGGGCTGGACATCGAAGCGAAGGCTGCCCTGGTCGAACGGGCACTGTGGGCAGGCATACCCGGCGGGCGGAGCGCCTTCGATTCCGTCGACGTCGCGCTCCTGCGCACGGACAAGCCGGACCCGCGCACCAACGCCGAGGCCATGGCCCAGCTCCGCATCACCGTCAAGGACCGGGACGAGCGCAAGGTGGGCCGGGCATTCTCGTCCCGGATCACGGAGCTGGCGCTGGCGTCATACCCGGGCCTGTTCGGGGGAGGTCCCGCGCCGGGCGCGCAGGCTTTCGGCGTGTACTGGCCGACGGTGGTGCCGGCGTCGCTCGTGCGGCAGGAGGTGGTGGTCGGCGGGACGAGCTCGACCGTCGAGGCGGTGCTGTCGCCCGACCCGCCGGTCGTGGCCGACGTGACGGCCTCCCCGCCGGCCGCCAGCACGCCCGCGGCCACCGTGCTCACGACCGCCACGCCTGCGACCGCCACGCCTGCGACCGCCACGCCTGCACCCACCACGCTGGCCGACAGCACGCCGGCGGCCGACGTTCCCTCAGCCGGCGGCTCGGCAGTTCGGGCACCGCTGGGCCGGGTAGCCGGGGCACGGTCCGGGGACAAGGGCGGCAACGCCAACCTCGGCGTATGGGCCCGCACCGACCAGGCGTACGCGTGGCTGGCCGGCTTCCTCACCGTCGAAACGCTGAAAGAGCTGCTGCCCGAGACCGCGCCGCTGCCGGTTGAGCGTTACGAATTCCCCAACCTGCGGGCGCTCAACTTCGTCATCGCCGGGCTGCTGGGGGAGGGCGTGGCGGCAAGCGCCAGGCTGGACCCGCAGGCCAAGAGCCTCGGCGAGTGGCTGCGCGCCCGTGTCGTCGACGTCCCACAGGAGCTGATGCGATGAGTGACCCGGCTAAGGCCGCCGGCGCCCGGCGGTCGCAGTCGCTCTTCGCGTCGGCCGAGGCGGCCGAGGGGATAGCCGCCTGCCGGCAGAAGCGGCGGCCGCCGCGGGTACCACCCCGGCCGCCCTGACCATCCGGCGAGCGAGCGCAAGGCCGGGCGGGCCGACTCCGGTGCGCAGTGGGCCGGCCGGACGGCTCGTGCCGAAGCGGGCGGGCCGGTAGCGTGCGGGGGGTGACGGAGACAACCTGGCTGGATGCCACAGCGCAAGCGGACCTGGTCCGCCGCGGCGAGCTTAGTGCCACGGATCTGGTCGAGGCGGCCATCGCCCGGATCGAGGAGGTCAACCCGCAGCTAGACGCCGTGATCAGGACCAGGTTCGACCTGGCGCGGCAGGAGGCCGGCCGCGGCCTGCCCGATGGCCCGTTTCGCGGCGTGCCGATCCTTTTCAAGGACCTGGGGTGCGTGGTGGCCGGTGAGGCGACGGCATTCGGCCTCGGGCCGCTGCGTGACCTGGCCTGGCCGGTGACGTCCTATCTCGCCGAGCAGTTCCGGGCGGCCGGCTTCGTCCCGCTCGGCCGCACCAACGTGCCGGAGCTTGGTACCACGGTGACCACGGAGGCGAGAAGTTTCCGGCCGGCTCGCAACCCGTGGCATCCCGGTCATTCCGCCGGCGGGTCGTCGGGCGGCTCGGCGGCCGCCGTAGCAAGCGGCATGGTGCCGGTTGCGCACGCCAACGACGGCGGCGGATCCATCCGCATTCCGGCCAGCGAGTGCGGGCTGGTCGGGCTCAAGCCAACCCGCGGCCGGGTGAGCCAGGGCCCGCTGACCGGGGAGGCCTGGGCCGGCGGCACCATCGATGGCGCCGTGACGCGGACCGTGCGGGACGCGGCCGCGGTCCTCGACGTGATCAGCGCGCGGATGCCGGGCGAGCCGTACTATGCACCGCCGCTGCCGCGCCCACTGGGCCAGGAGGTCGGTGCCGACCCCGGTCGGCTGCGGATCGGGGTGCTCGACCGGCCGGGCGCGGCGGACTACCTCGACGACCCCGAGTGCCGCGCGGCGGTGTCCGGCGCGGCCACGCTGCTGGAGTCGCTCGGCCACCACCTGGAGGAGTCCGCGCCCGCGGCGATGTTCGAGCAGGAGTTCGCCGGTCACTTCACTACGATCATCGCCGCCGACGTCGAGGCGACGTTCCAGGCGTTCGAGATGCTGTCCGGCCACCCGGTCGGCGACGACGAGATCGAGCCGCGCAACGTTGCCTACCGGCGGGCCGGTAAGGCGCTCGGTGCCGTGGGGTACCTGCAGAGCCGGATGTGGATAGGAATGTGGGCGCGGCGGATGGCCGACTGGTGGGCCGGCCACGACCTCCTGCTGACCCCCACCCTGGGCGCACCCCCTCCCGAGCTGGGCTGGTTTACCGCCGCTGGACCGGAGCTTGAGGGCCGGCGCATCGCCAGCTTCATCCCCTACACCGCGCAGTTCAACATGACCGGCCAGCCCGCGGTGAGCCTTCCCCTGCACTGGACACCCGGCGGCCTGCCGGTCGGCGTGCAGCTGGTCGCCGCCTACGGCCGGGAGGATGTACTCATCCAGGTGGCCAGCCAGCTTGAGCAGGCGGCGCCATGGGCACAACGACGTCCGCAAGTACATGCCTAGATGCCACCGGGTCGGCCCTTGCGGTCGGCCATATCAGGCAAACTCCCGGCGGCTTGGCGCGCCACCCCGGCGTCGGCTGGCGTGCGGAATCCGGTGCGGCGAGCCGAGGCCGGTCCCGTGCTCGTGAACCTCATCGCGCGATGGGGCGCGAGGGCGCGGTCCGGCTAGCTGGGCGAACCGCCACCGCGGAGGACCCAGGCAGCATCAGGCCGCGCCGCGCTCCGTTGCCCTGCGCTCCGCTGGCCTGCAATGGCGCGCCCAGCCAGGTATCCGCTCGGTCTCCGTGCGCGGTGCACCATCCTCGATCGGCCCGCACGGGCACGGGCTAGCGGCCGGGGAAGCCGGGACGGGCGGTCGCCGCCAGTCCGGCCCGGCTCAGTTGCTGCAGCGTCCAGCCCCGGCTCGCCGGGTCGAGCGGACGCGTCGCGGCGGTGAATATCTCGGCGGCCCGCCGGTAGGACATCCGCGCCCGGCCGGTAACCGGGCAGATGTCGGCCGGCACCGCGCCGGCCGGCGCCCGCCGGCCGGTCAGGAACACCGGCCCGAACCTGCGGCCGGCCAGCAGCCAGCTGAGCAGCTGGCTGGTGCCGGCGTTCCAGTGAATCCAGCAGCCTGGCTGCCCCGCTGACCCGGTGCGCGCACGGTTGCCCTGGGTGTCCAGCTGCCCGGCGTCAAGGCCGAGGATGTCGCCGGCGTGCCCGGCCGTGTCGTAGATGACCCGCCAGAAGGCATGCTCGCGCAGGCTCGCCGTCGCCCCGAACAGCTCGCTGACCTGCTCGCCGGTGAGGGCCGGCCGCAGCGCCGCCTGCCCGGCCAGGTGCCGGATGCCCGCCGTCGGATCCGCGGCGATCCAGCCCTGATCCAGCCACCAGCCGACCGCGCTGCGCAGCGCGGAAAGCTCGCGGTTGACGGTGCGGATGTCCGCCGCCCTGGCGCGGTCGGCGGCGGCAGCGGCGAGCCTCGCTCCGGCTCCCGCGTGATCGAGCGCCGCCAGCGGCACGACCGGCGGCACCGCGCGCCGCCGGCCGGCTCCCTGCGGCGGCCGCCTGCCCACCAGCGGCCAGGCCCAGCTGGTCAGCGAGATCCGGTAGACCCGGCGCGATGGCGGGCCGAGCGAGGCGTCAGCGAGGAACGCCTCGACCGCGACCGCATACTCCACCGGCGCGGGCCCCGCCTGGGCTGCCCGCACAACGGGTGAATCCGCCCGCATGCCCGGTCTCCTTCCCCATGCACGGCGCCAGCCGCGGTAAATCCCGGCTGGCAAATGCCGCGCGCTTTGCCTGCCAACCGCATCATAACGCACGGGCGCTCCTGCATTTACTGCGGAAAGTTGCCGGATAGGCGCCGCGGTCACTTGCCCGGTGACGCTGACCGTGCTTATCTATTGCGCTGGAGAAAGCGCGCTGGCATGGTAATCGCTGTGCGCAATCGTGCAGGCCTGCCAGGGCGCAGTCGCGGTAAATCCCTGGGTCACGGGTCCGCCGATGATGCGGCAGGCCAGCCTGCGCGGTCCCGTAAATGGTGTAAGGGAATTGTTCTTAATTCGGCAGCAGTATTGCGGGAGCGCAACTTCCGCCGGTTCTACGCCGGCTACGTGACGTCATTGCTCGGCACGTCGATGTCCTCGGTCGCGCTGGCATTCGCGGTCCTGGACGACGGCGGGAACGCGGCCGATCTCGGCTATGTATTCGCGGCCGGGGTGGTGCCGCAGGTGGCGTTCATGCTCGGCGGCGGAGTGGTCGCCGACCGGTTCGGCCGGCGGCCGGTCATGCTGGCAGCCGACCTGGTCCGCTTCGCCGTGCAGGGCACGCTCGCGGCCGCGCTCCTCGCCGGGACGCCGCGCATCTGGCAGTTCGTCGTGCTTGAGGGCCTGCTGGGTACCGGCGAGGCATTCTTCACCCCGTCGCTGACCGCCCTCACGCCGGACATCGCGCCGCCCGGCCGGCTGAGCGACGCGAACGCGCTGCTGGGCCTGGCCCAGTCGGCGGCACGGGTGACCGGGCCCGCGATGGCCGGGGTCCTGGTCGCCGTCACGATGCCCGGCGTGGTCATCGCGCTGGACGCCGCCAGCTACGGCGCGAGCGTGCTCGCCCTGAGCCTGCTGCGGTTGCCGGCCAGCCGGGCACGTCCCCGGTCGCCGCTGCGCGACCTGGCCGAGGGCTGGTCAGCGTTCAGGTCCCGGACCTGGCTGTGGGTGACGACCGTGCAGTTCGCCCTGTTCAACCTGATCACCTGGGCCCCTTACCTGCTGCTCGGGCCGGTGCTGGCGCAGGCCTACCTGGGCGGCGCACGGGCCTGGGGCGCGATCACGGCGGCCAGCGCGGCCGGGGCGATCCTGGCCGGCGCGCTGCTGGTGGGCCGCCGCCCGCGGAGGCCGCTCGTCGCGGGCGTGATCGGCACCTTCGGGTACCCGCTGCCGTGCCTGCTGCTCGCGCTGCACGCGCCGGCCTATGGCGTGGCGGCAGGCGCGCTGGCCGCCGGGGCAGGCTCCGCCGTGTTCGGC
>DATGVY010000624.1:0-29105 GCA_035299845.1 Streptosporangiaceae bacterium | reverse complement strand
CGGCCCGTGCTTTGCCGCACGTGCTCAGGGCAATGGGCGCGCTTACTCACGGCGACGCCTGGGTATCGCTACGGTGATACCTGGTGCCGCTGAGGATCCAGCCGTGGAGGTGACCCGTGACCCCGACAACGCCGCCCGCGGGCGCGCCCGCTTCGGCGCCAGCCCTGACCATCGACGCGCTCGGCCGGAAGTGCCCGATCCCGATCATCATGCTGGCCGAGCGGATCAGGGAAGTACCGACCGGGCAGGTCGTGGCGGTACTTGCCGATGATCCCGCGGCCAGGACCGACGTGCCCGCCTGGTGCACGATCAAGTCCCACGAGTTCGTCGCGGCGATCGACCTGCCCAGCGGCTGGGCATTCCTGGTCAGGCGCAGCTACTGACCTCATCAGGCGGCTACTGGCCGCTTGGGCCGTTGTCAGCCGGCCCGAAGCGGCCGACGAACCGGGGGTCGGACTCCCACCACGGCCGCGACGACTGACCGGGCTGGCCGCCCGGCGTCCGGGCGGCGTCCCTGGCGTCGAGTTCCGCATCGACCGCCGTCGCCACTGCCTCGTCCTCCCTGATCATCTGGATCAGCTGGGCAGCCAGGAAAGGCAGTCCGACGATGTCACCCAAGATCCAGAGCGTGCCGCCGCCGAGTACCTGGTCGGTCCGCAGGCCTGGTCCCCATGCCGGGCAACCGCGTGATAGTACGCCCCGGCGATGAGGCTGTTGCCGGCGATCACCGCCAGGCCGAGGACCGCGTCGCCGACCACCTCGGCTGCGGTGACCCACAGCGACACCAGGTAGGGATATGCCCGGGGCACCGGGTCGACCCGGAGCAGTGTCCAGAAGAACACGAATCCCGGGGCCATCAGCGCCAGGTAGGTCAGCTCCCTCACCGGGTCACTACGGAAGCCCGCCGCGTACCAGGGCGAGAAATACACGCCGAAGGGCATGACGATGAGCACCAGAGCGGTGATCGCGGGGAACGTGAGGACGCGGGCCGGGCGCCCGCGGATCGCCGCCTCGATGCGCGGCCCGAGCCGCGGCAGCGCGGCGATGGCCAGGGACAGCGGCCTGCCCAGCGCCAGAAAGAGCGGCACCACCAGCAGCAGCAGGACGGTCTGCACGGCGCGGGCATAAAACAGGACGCCCTGGTAAACGCCGACCCAGGACATCGTGGCGACCACGGCGAACCCGAGCCCAACGGCACAGAATGCGATCGTCCGGCCGCGCGGCCATCCGCCAGCGGCCCGGGCTCGCCGCGCCCCGGCAAGGTAGAGCCCGCCGAGGAGCAGCACGAAAGCGAGTGCCCACGGATCAAGGGTCCACCCGGTCAGCGCGCGCCACAGCGTCAGCTCCGGCGGCCCGACGTAGGCGGCAGCGGCAGTGGCGGGCATGCCCGTCACGCTACCCTCCCGCCCGCCTGGCCCGTCTCACCTGGCGCGGGTGCGCTGGCGCGGTCAGCTGTAGTGCTCGGCGACGTCCGCCGCGGCCTGCGGGCCGTAGGCCACCGTGAGCCGCTCCGCCAGCTGGGCGGGCTTCAGCTCGTATTCCTGGGTCCCGACGGTCTCCAGCGCGTGCACGGCGATCATGTTGCCGAGCTGCGCCGCCCGCTCCAGCGACAGTCCCCAGGCAATCGCCGCGAGGAAGCCGGCCCGGAACGCGTCCCCGGCGCCGGTCGGCTCCTGCGGGACCACATCCGGCACCGGCGGAACGATCACCGGAGGCTCACCAGCCCGGTCGACCCTTGCCCCCGCCCCGCCGAGCGTCGTCACCCGGACTCCTACATGATCGCAGATCTCGCCGCCGGTCCAGCCGGTCTTGCGCTCGGTCAGCGTCGCCTCGTACTCGTTGCAGAACAGGTACGCCGCGCCGTCCACCAGGTCGCGTGCCTGCTGGCCGTCGAGCCTGGCCAGCTGCCATGACGTGTCCGCGGCGAACGGTATGCCGTGCTCGCGGCAGTGCGCGGTGAACACGATCATCGCCTCAGGATCGCTCGCGCCGATCAGCACCAGGTCGAAGCCGCCGGCCCGGGCGGCCACCGCGCCCAGGTCGATTTCCTTGTCCTGGCTCATCGCGCCCGGGTAGAACGACGCGATCTGGTTCATGTCCAGATCCGTCGTGCCGACGAAGCGCGCCGTGTGGTGCAGGGCAGACTGCACGACGCCGGCGGTATCCACGCCGTGCCCTTCGAGCCAGCCGCGGTACTCGGCGAAGTCCGTCCCCGTCGTGCCGACGAGCAGCGGCCGCAGGCCGAGGCAGCCCAGGCCGAACGCGATGTTGGCGGCCACCCCGCCGCGCCGGATCACCAGCTTGTCCACGAGGAAGGACAGCGCGACCTTGTCGAGCTTGTCCGGCACGAGCTGCTCGACAAACCGGCCGGGAAAGGTCATGAGGTGGTCGGTAGCGATCGACCCTGTCACGGCTATGCGCACGGCGGAGTCGCCCTTCTTAGCGGCCGGAATCGGGGGCTCAGGCGGCCGCGCCCGGCGCGGCCGGCGGGTGGCTACCGCGCCGGCCGGCGAGCGCGGTCGGCACCGGCCCGCCGCCGCGGGCCAGCTGGAATCAGTGGAATGAGTCGCCGCAGGCGCAGGAACCGGTCGCGTTCGGGTTGTCGATCGTGAAGCCCTGCTTCTCGATCGTGTCCACGAAATCGATCGTGGCGCCGCTCAGGTAAGGCGCGCTCATCTTGTCGGTGACCACCTGAACGCTGCTGAATTCGCTGACGACGTCGCCGTCCATCTGCCGCTCGTCGAAGTACAGCTGGTAGCGCAGGCCCGAGCAGCCGCCCGGCTGCACCGCGATGCGCAGCCTCAGGTCATCGCGGCCCTCCTGCGTGAGCAGGCTGCTGACCTTTACCGCAGCCACATCCGTGAGCCTGATGCCCTGCGTGGTGGTCTCGTCCTGAACAGTCATCCCAGTTAGCTCCTGTTTCCGACGGGCCGCCGTTGTCCCGGCGATGCCTGCTGTGCAACATCAACGATATGCCCCCCGCCGTCATTCCCTGCGGCTGAGGTGTCACCGCGCCGCAATGCGGCCGCCCGCCCGGCCGCCGGCCGCGGGCTGGTCCCTGCCGGTCACAGGCCGGGAGCCCCCCACACCGGGAACCACCGGCCGAGGTCGGGCTCGACCTTCAGGTCGTCGCCAAGTGCGCCGCGGACCTGCATCTCCAGCGCGCTGTCCCGGCGCTCCCCGGCCAGCGGCGCGAACGGGTAGAACGTGCCGCGCTTGTACAGGTACACCAGGCCAAGGCGGCCGCCTGCGGGACTGCGGAAGCCCACCAGCGTGCAGAGCAGCTGCGGGCCGAACCCGCCCTGCTCCAGCGACGAGTTCACCGCGTGCAGGTCGGTGACAAGCCCCTCGACGTCATCGCTGGTGTGGTGGCAGACCAGCCAGGTGAAGCCGTAGGAGTCGGACGACACCTCTACCGGCAGGGTGCCCGAGCCCATCTCCAGCAGCTCCTTGACGTCCTTCTCGATGTCGCTGAACGCCCGGCCCTCGGCCGCGCGGAAGCACGCCGAGCCCGATCCGGTCGGCTGGAGGTCCATGGCCGCCTGCAGCGTGACCGCGGCCGACGGCAGCGCGAACAGCGCATCCAGGTTCGGCGCTACCGGCTTGGTCCGGCCGAGGATCGTGTCGAGGAACCCCACCTGGAAACCTCCGTGGGCATCAGGCGGCCCGCCCGGGGCGGCGGGCCGGGCGGCTACCTGCTCAGCTGCTGGGAAACCTTCGCCAGCTCCGCCAGCCGCCGCTCCAGCGACGGGTGCGTGGAGAACAGCGAGGAGAGGGTGACCTGCCCGCGGCCCTTGGAGAACGCCGGGGCGAAGTAGAAGGCGTTCAGCGGCTCCGCCGCGCGCAGGTCCCTGGTGGGGATCCTGGCCATGTCGCCCGTTACCTTCTGCAGGGCGCTGGCGAGCGCGGACGGCTTGCCGGTCAGCAGCGCGCCAGAGCGGTCGGCGGACAGCTCACGGTACCGGGACAGCAGCCGGATCAGCAGGAAGCTGATCGCGTAGACCACCATGCCGACCACCATGACGACCAGGATGACCGGCAGCGCGCCCTGGTTGTTGTTGTTGTTCCGTCCCCTGCCGCCGCCGCCGAACAGCTCGGAGTAGAACGCGAACCTGACGAGCAGCGCGGCGACGATGCCGAGGAAGGACGCGACGGTCATGACCGCGACGTCCTTGTGCGCCACATGCGACATCTCATGCGCGAGCACGCCCTCGAGCTCGTCCGGGTCGAGCCTGTCCATCAGGCCCTGCGTCGCGCAGAGCACAGCGACCTTGCTGCTCCGCCCGGTCGCGAAGGCGTTCGGCATCTGGGTCGGCGCGATGGCCACCCGCGGCTTGGGCATGTCGGCGAGCGCGCACAGCCGGTCCACCGTGCCGTGCAGCCTGGCCGCCGCGGCCGAGTCGCCGGGGCTGACCAGGCGCGCACCCGAAGCCCTGAGCGCTATCTTGTCCGACCAGTAGTAGGACGCGAACGCGGTGCCGACCCCGATCAGCGCCGCAATGACGATGAGGCCAGTGCTGCTGCCGGAACCGGCGCGCCGGTTGTACGTCAGGACGAAGAACAGAGCCAGGACAAAGGCAACGAAGACGATACCGAGCAGGAACATCGTCACGCCCATCCGCGCGATGAGCCCTCGGTCGGTCGCATAGCGGGTCCGCGCCATCGCGGAGCCTCCGTTTCAGTTCCGGCTGCGCTGTGCCAGCCGCCTCATCCCATTACACCCCACCGGCGGCACTACCATGCGCATGGCCAGACGAGCATGCGCACGGCGGGCCGGGCGGCCGGCCGGCGTCAGAATTCGCCGGCCACCCTGGCAACGGGCAGCCACCCGTGATCGTTCCCTCGGGCTGGCGGCGCGCAGCCCAGGTCATCCCTGGCCACCGCGGGGCACGGGGCCAGGGATGATCGCCGCGGGTCAGCCCGGGATGAGCCCGTCGTCAGCGAGGAGCTTCCGCACCTCTGCCGTCGTGGCGCCCTCCTGCGGCAGGATCAGGTCGGACGGATCGAGCGCCGAGTCCTCGACGGTCCGGCCGAGCGCGCGGACCCGTGACAGCAGGGTGTCGAGCGCCGCGGAGAATTCCGCCTCGTCGTTGCGGTCGACGGCCGCCTCCAGCTGCGAGTCCAGTGCGTTCAGCTCGGCCACGGCCGAGTCGTCGACCTCAAGCTGGCCTTCTCCCAGGATCCGGACGATCACTGTCCCTCACCCGCCTGCTGGTGATCGGCGGGCTGCGCTGCCGAGGCCGGCGCCTGCTGGGCCTGGGCCGGCTCCGCCGAGCCCTCGAGCTCGCGCGGCGCACTGCCCTGGCCGAGCTCGGCCTTCATCCGCGCCAGCTCGCTGTCCACGTCGTGACCCGCGCCCATCCGGTCGAGCTCGGCCTGGATGTCGTCGCGGGGCCCGGAGACAACGTCGTCGAGCGCGCCCGATGCCATCAGCTCGTCAATGGCGCCGGCCCGGGCCTTCATCTGCTCGGTCTTGTCCTCGGCGCGCTGGATCGCCATGCCGACATCGCCCATCTCCTCGGAGATGCCGGTGAAGGCCTCGTTGATCCTGGTCTGCGCCTCCGCTGCGGTGTAGGTGGCCTTGATCGTTTCCTTCCTGGTGCGGAACGCGTCGACCTTGGCCTGCAGCCGCTGCGAGGCTGCCGTCAGCTTCTCTTCCTCGCCTTGCAGGGAGGTGTACTGCGTCTGCAGGTCGGTCAGCTGGCCCTGCACGCCGGACTTGCGGGACAGCGCGTCCCTGGCCAGGTCCTCACGGCCGGCCGAGAGCGCCTCCCTGGCCTGCCTGTCCAGCTTGGTCGACGACTGCTCAAGTGAGTTCATCTGCAGCTCGACCCGCTTGCGCGATGTCGCCACGTCCGCGACGCCGCGCCGGACCTTCTGCAGCAGCTCAAGCTGCGTCTGATAAGAATAATCCAGGGTTTCCCGAGGGTCTTCCATCCTGTCCAGGGCCTTGTTGGCCTTGGCCCTGAAGATCATCGAGACCCGTTTCATCACGCTCATAGGCGCGACCATCCCCTCATCATGTTGACCGCTGCGCCGCAGCGCGGGCGGCGCCACAAACCGGATTCCTGCACGACTGCGGACTTTGCCGCCGGTGGTCTGGTTCCCAGCCTACGCGCGGCGCAAGCGGGCGTCACCAAAGAGTACGCGCCAGGCAACGCCGGCCGGCGGCCCGATCCCGGCCATGGCCAGCGCCGCGCAGACTGCCCGCGGTTTGTCCTGGCGAGCCGCGATTTCCGCGAATGCGGCCTAGCGGCGGGGACGCCCTGTCCCGGTAAGCTGTGCGCGTGTTCCGACGACGCAGCGCTGACCCAGCAGGCAGTCCCGGGCCGGGCCCGGCTGCCGCGCCGAATTCAGAGTCGCCCGCGCAGGCTGACGGGGCCGGCGTCGGCACGGGCAACGGCACGGGAAACGGCCCGG
The DNA here is from genome assembly GCA_035299845.1 of Streptosporangiaceae bacterium. GTDB lineage: Bacteria > Actinomycetota > Actinomycetes > Streptosporangiales > Streptosporangiaceae > Palsa-506. The sequence goes on along the minus strand of DATGVY010000624.1, from coordinate 22,685 downwards.
GCATCGGCACCGCCAGCGGGGCCGACCGGGCCAGCGTGACCGCGGCCAAGGGCAGGCCCACCCCCAAGCGCAGCGAGGCGCAGCGCCGGCGCCGCCAGCCCTACTCCGCCCCGGCCGACCGGAAGGCTGCGGTGCAGCAGACGCGCACCAGGGACAGGGAGGCGCGCGGCCGCAAGTACGCGGCGATGCGCCGGGGCGAGGAGTGGGCGCTGGCACCCAAGGACAGGGGGCCGGTCCGCGCGCTCGCCCGCGACTACGTGGACTCCCGGCGCAGGATCAGCGAGTACTACATGTACGGCCTCGGCGTGCTTGTGGTGCTGCTCTTCATCCCTGCGACCCGGCTGATCGTCGACTACCTCGTGCTCGGCGTCGTGCTTGTCATGCTGGGCGAGGGAACCTTCCTCGGCCGGCAGGTGCTGAAGCTGGCCGCCGAGCGGTTCCCCGCCGAGCGCACCCGCGGCGTCAGGGTCTACGCGGCGCTGCGGGCGATGCAGATCCGCAAGCTGCGGATGCCGGCGCCCCGGGTGAAGCCCGGCGACACCATCTGAGCGCGCCAGGCCGGACGGCCGGGAGCAGGCCAGGGCCCCTGCGGGCGGGAGCCGGCCACCGCGGCGGCCGTCGCGAAGGGGGGCATTAGGGTCGGCAGCATGGAACATCGTCATCTTGGCCGCAGCGGCCTGAAGATCAGCGAGAACGCCTACGGCAACTGGCTCACCCACGGTTCACAGGTCGAGGAGGACGCCGCGAAGGCATGCGTCGCTGCGGCGCTGGACGAGGGAATAACGACCTTCGACACCGCGGACGTCTACGCGGGGACCGCCGCCGAGGCAGTCATGGGCCGGGCGCTGCACGGCGTGCGCCGCGAGTCCATCGAGATCTTCACGAAGGTCTACTGGCCGACTGGCCCCGGCGTGAACGACCGCGGGCTGTCCCGCAAGCACATCCTGGAGTCGGCGAACGCCTCCCTGCGGCGGCTGCAGACCGACTACGTCGATCTCTACCAGGCGCACCGGTTCGACTACGAGACGCCGCTTGAGGAGACCCTGCGCGCCTTTGACGACCTGGTCCGCCAGGGCAAGGTGCTGTACGTCGGGGTCTCCGAGTGGCGGGCCGAGCAGATCGCTGACGCATTGCGCATCGCCGGGGAGATGGGATTCGACCGGATCGTCTCCAGCCAGCCGCAGTACAACATGATCTGGCGGGTCATCGAGGCCGAGGTGCTGCCGCTCTGCGAGAAGGAGGGCATCGGCCAGATCGTCTGGTCCCCGGTCGCCCAGGGCGCGCTGACCGGCAAGTACCTGCCCGGCGGCGAGCGGCCGACCGGGTCGCGCGCGAACGACCCGACCGGCTCGAACTTCATCAGGAACTACCTCACCGAGCCGATCCTCAGCCGGGTCCAGCAACTCAGGCCCGTCGCCGATGACGTCGGCCTGTCGCTGGCCCAGCTGGCCATCGCCTGGACGCTGCAGAACCCGAACGTCTCAGCGGCCATCGTCGGCGCGTCCAGGCCGGAGCAGGTGCGGGAGAACGTGAAGGCGTCCGGCGTGCAGCTCAGCCCGGACATCATGCGGCGGATTGACGACGCGCTCGGCCCGGAGATCGTGACCGACCCGGCGCTCACGGCGAGCCCGCGGAAGCGGCCGTAGAAGATGGGTTACGCGGCCCGGGAAGCGGCACTGCCGCCCGCCAGCTAGCCCGCCGGGTGCAGGCTCACCGGCCCGTGCTCGGGCGTGCCGACGACGGCAGCTAGCCGGCCCGGTACGGGCTCACCGGCCCCGTATTCGGCGCCCGATGCCGCCCGCCAGTTAGCCCGCCGTGTGCAGGCTCACCGGCCCGTGCTCGGGCGTGCCGCCGACGGCAGCTAGCCGGCCCGGTGCGGGCTCACCGGCCCCGTATTCGGCGCCCGATGCCGCCCGGCAGCTAGCCCGCCGGGTGCAGGCTCATCGGCCCGTATTCGGGCGTGCCGTCGTCCAGCAGGGTGACCTGGTCGACGCCCGCCTCCAGCAGGCTCCGCCAGTTCTCGCCGATCCAGCTCTCCGCGTCTCCCTGGCTGGCGAAGGACTCCTTCGGCAGCCCGCGGGCAGTGAGCACGGTGCCGTCCTGCTTCTCCAGCTGCCAGGTCCACGTCATGTCGTCCCCGCCTTCGTCGGTGGCTGCGGCTAGCGAGACTAGCCGAGTCCCCCGCTGACCTGGCACCCCGTTTCCTCAGCGGCCGGTTCCAACTCATCTCGCCGCTGCCTCTCCGGCTGGCCGCGGGTGCGGGACCAGCCCGAGCCGGGCGTTGACGTGCGCGTTCCGCACGTGCTGGACTGCTCCACCGTATGGACGTTCAGCTGCTCGGCACCGGCGGCCCCGATGGCTGGCCCAGGCCGGGATGCCGCTGCGCGTGCTGCGCCCGCGGCCGGGCCGCCGGGCGCAGCAGGTCGCCGGCCGCCGTCGTGGTCGACGGGACGCTGCGCATCGCGGCCGGCCAGCCGCCGCGGGCCGGGGCGCTGGGACCCGCGCCGGGCGGGGCCGGGCCGGGCCGGGCGGCCGGGACCGCCGGAGCCAGGATCGCCGGGGCTGGGACTGGACCAGCAGAGCCTGAGCCGCTGCGGGCCGTCCGGCGCGGCGGTCACGTCGTCCGGCGGGTGCCCGGCGGATGGGACGTCACCGGCCCGGACGGTGGCAGGTTGCTGATCGCCGGGGAACCCGGTGCGGTACCCGAGCCCGGGGCTGGCGCCCGGCCCTATGACGTAGCCCTGCTTGACCTGGTCGCCAGCCCGTTCCAGCTCGGCGGCCTGCGGCAGCGCGGCCTGGTGCGGGCGGGAACCGCCGTCGCGGCGTTCCACCTCGACGACAGGATCTCCTCGGAGCAGGAGATGGCGCGCCGGTGCCTGCTGTGGGGCGTGCACCTGCCGGAAGATGGTGATCACCTGCGCGAGCCCGCCCCCGGCCCGGCGCCGCCAGCGCGGACCCTCGTGCTCGGCGGCGCCAGGTCAGGGAAGTCGCAGGAGGCCGAGCTCAGGCTGGCCGGCGAGCCCGACGTCACCTACCTGGCAACCGCCGCTGCTCCCGACGGCATGGCCGATCCGGACCTGGCCCAGCGGATCGCGGCGCACCGCGCACGCCGGCCGCCGGGCTGGACCACGGCAGCAGGCGTCGATGCGGCGGGGCTACTGCGTAAAAAATCTTCTGGGGCTGTCCTGATGGACGGCATCGGCATGTGGCTCGCCGGAGTGCTCGACCAGTCCGGCGCGTGGGACCAGGTCCGGGACGGGACAGCCGACCAGGCGGCCGGATCAGCCGCGGCGAAGCGGATCGATGCCGCGGTCGACGACCTGATCGATGCCTGGCGGCAGGCGCCGGCCCGCATCGTCGCCGTCAGTGACGAAGCCGGCTCGGGCGTCGTCCCGCCGACCAGGGCGGGGCGTCTGTTCCGGGACCGGCTCGGACTGCTCAACCAGCGCCTCGCCGCCGAGTCGGAGGAGGTCGTGCTCGTCATAGCCGGGCGAATCCTCACCCCGGTGACAGGACGGTAAAAAGCACTGATCACGGATTCGGAGAGCGAACCGCACGAGACGCACCCGCGGAACTGTTAAGTTCTATGGGCTAGCCCCTGAGCCTGGCGCCGACCAGTGTGGCGTCCGGGCCCAGCCTCGGTGGATCAAGGTGGTGGCGACATGACACGCGTTGTCGTCGTTGGCGATCTCATGACGGACACGGTGGCGCACGCGGCCCTGCCGCTGGCCAAAGGCAGCGACACGCCCGCCACGGTGACCATGCACGGCGGTGGCTCCGGCGCGAACATCGCCGCCTGGCTGGCCGTCGACGGGGCCGAGGTGGCCTTCGTCGGCCGCCGCGGCGCGGACATCGCCGGCCGCAACAGGGACATGGAGCTGATGGGGTACGGGGTCGACGCGCGGCTGGTCATGGACCCGGAACGGCAGACCGGGACCTGCGTCGTGATGGTGACGCACAAGGGCGACCACACCATGCTGTCCGACCCGGGAGCAAATTCCGCGCTGTCGCCCGATGACCTGCCCAAGGACCTGTTCACGCCGGGAAGTCACCTGCACATCTCGGGCTACACCCTGCTGAACGAGGGCTCGCGGGAGGCCGCGCTGGCCGCGTTCGGCCTGGCCCGGCGGGCCGGCCTGACGGTCTCGGTCGACGGCGCATCCGCCGCCCCGCTCGAGCGCGTGGGAGCCGAGCCGTTCCTGCAGCTCAGCAACGGGGCGACGCTGCTATTCGTCAATGGCGACCAGGCCATGGTGATCACCGGGCGGGGCGACCCCGAGCAGGCCGCCCGGGTGCTGAACGCGTGGTACCCGCAGGTCGTGCTGAAGCTCGGCGCCGACGGTGCGCAGTTCTATGCGAACGGCCGCCCGGATCCGGTCCGTGTCCCAGGTCCGCCGGTCGAGCGGGTGGTGGACGGCACCGGGGCCGGGGACGCGTTCTGCGCCGGGTTCCTGCCGCCGTGGCTGGACAAGAAACCGCCCGGCGAGGCGCTGGCCAGCGGCTGCCGGCTTGCCGCCAGGGCGCTCAGCATGGTCGGCGCCCGCCCCGCGCTGTAGGGCCAGGCAACTCGGCGAAGGTGAGCGGCTGAGAGACCGCCTGATGTCCGGCATACTTGCCGCTTGCCATGGCTGACTACCTCGACCGGCTGTTCGCGCTCGACGGGCGGGTTGCCCTGGTTACCGGCGGCAGCTCGGGCATCGGCCAGGCGATCGGCGGCGCGCTTGCCGGAGCGGGGGCGCGGGTCGTGCTGATGGCACGGAACGCTGATGCCCTGGCACGTGCGCAGACCGGGGTCCGCGCGGCCCGCGGTACGGCAGGCTGGGTGAGCGCGGATCTCGGCGACCGGGCCGAGCTGGCCCGCGCCTGCGAGCAGTCGGCCGAGGTGTTCGGCGAGCCAGACATTCTGGTCAACGCGGCGGCCATCAACCTGCGCCCGCCGATGGATGCGCTGACCGCCGCCGAGTGGGACCAGACGATCGCGGTGAACCTGACCGCGCCGTTCCTGCTGGGGCAGCGGTTCGGCCCGGTGATGGCGGCGCGCGGCTGGGGGCGGATCATCAACATCACCTCGCAGCAGGCCATCCGGGCCTTCGGCAACAGCGGCGCGTACGGGGCGTCCAAGGGCGGCCTGGCCTCGCTGACCAGGTCACAGTCGGAGGCGTGGGCGCCGCGCGGTGTGTGCTGCAACGCGATCTCCCCCGGGTTCGTGGCCACCCCGCTGACCAGGGAAGCCGCCAGCGACCCGGTCCGGTCGGCCGCGCTCGCGGCCCGCACCATGATTGGCCGCAATGGCCGGCCGGGCGACTTCGAGGGCGTCGCGGTCTTCCTCGCGAGCCGGGCCAGCGACTACGTCACCGGCCAGGTCATCAGCGTCGACGGGGGATTCTCCGCGACCTGACGACGGCGCGTGCCTGACGCCCGCGGCTGGCCCGCCCCGCCCCGCCCGGCCCGCCCCGCCTGGCCCGCCCCGCCTGGCCCGCCCCCGCCCCGGCAGCCCGGCTGACGCGGCGCCCGCATGCCTGGTGCACGCCACGCCGGGGCCGTTAGACACGCCGGGCCCGGCGCGGACGGCACAATGGCGGTCATGGCCAGACGCACTACGACAACCCCGCCCCCCCAGGACTTCGAGGAAAACATCGTCGACATCGATGTCACCGACGAGATGCGGGGCAGCTACCTTGAGTACGCCTACTCGGTCATCTACCAGCGGGCCCTGCCGGACGCCAGGGACGGCCTGAAGCCAGTCCAGCGCCGGATCCTCTACCAGATGAGCGAGATGGGCCTGCGCCCCGACCGCGCCCACGTGAAATGCGCCCGGGTCGTCGGCGAGGTGATGGGACGGTTGCACCCGCACGGCGACAGCGCCATCTACGACGCGCTGGCCCGGATGGCGCAGCCGTTCGCGATGCGGCTGCCGCTGATCGACGGGCACGGCAACTTCGGCTCGCTCGGCGGCGATGACCCCCCGGCGGCGATGCGCTACACCGAGGCCAGGCTCGCCGCGGCGGCGATCGAGATGACCGCGTCGCTGGACGAGGACACCGTCGACTTCGTGCCGAACTACGACGGCACCGAGACGCAGCCTGAGGTGCTGCCCGCCGGGCTGCCGAACCTGATCGTCAACGGCGCGGCCGGCATTGCGGTCGGGATGGCCACCAACATGGCCCCGCACAACCTCGGTGAGGTGATCGCGGCCGCGCGGCACCTGATCGCACATCCGGACGCGGACCTTGAGACGCTGATGCGCTTCGTGCCCGGTCCCGACCTGCCCACCGGCGGGAAGATCGTCGGGCTGGAGGGCATCAGGGAAGCGTATGAGACCGGCCGCGGCATCTTCCGCACCCGGGCGGCGGCCAGGATCGAGAAGATCACTCCCCGCCGGACCGGGATCGTCGTCACCGAACTGCCCTACGGCGTCGGCCCGGAAAAGGTGGTGGCTAGGATCAAGGACCTGATCCAGGCGAAGAAGCTGGCCGGCATCGCCGACCTGAAGGACCTCACCGACCGGCACCGCGGCCTGCGCCTGGTGATCGAGATCCGCAGCGGCTTCGTTCCCGAGGCGGTGCTGGACGAGCTCTACCGGCTCACCGCGATGGAAGAGACGTTCGGCATCAACAACGTGGCGCTCGTCAACGGGCAGCCGCGGGTGCTCGGCCTGCGCGAGCTGCTGCAGATCTACACCGAGCACCGGATCGAGGTAGTGCGGCGCCGCACGGCGTTCCGGCGGGCCAAGCGCGAAGACCGGCTGCACCTGGTGGACGGCCTGGTCATCGCGCTGCTCAACATCGACGAGGTCATCCAGGTCATCCGGACGAGCGACGACGCGGCAGCGGCCAAGGAACGGCTGATGTCGGTATTCGACCTGTCGGCCGTCCAGGCGCAGTACATCTTGGACACCCCGCTGCGGCGGCTCACCCGCTATGACCGGCTGGAGCTCGAGCGCGAGCGTGACACGCTGCACTCCGAGATCGCCGAGCTGACCGCGATCCTCGACTCGGAGCCGAGGCTGCGCGAGGTCGTCTCCGCGGAGCTGGCCAGCGTCAGCGAGCGGTTCGCCACCCCGCGCCGCACCGTGCTGCTGGAGAGCGGCGGCGCCGCGCGGACCGCTGCGGTCCCGATGGAAGTGGCGGACGACCCGTGCACCGTGCTGCTGTCTTCGGCGGGCCTGCTGGCCAGGACCGCCGCCGGGACGCCGGCCGCGCCGCCCGGTCAGGGCGCTCAAGGCGAGCCGACCGCGGTGCAGCCTGCCCTCCCTGGCACGGATCCTGACTCCGGCGGAAGTTCTCGTGCTTCCGCCGGGCGAAGTGCTCCGGCCACGGCCGGCGGGCGCAGCACGGCCGGCGGGCGGAGCGCTGCAGGCCCCGGCGGGCCCGGCTCCGGCTCCCCTGGCTCCGGCTCCCCTGGCTCTGGCTCCCCTGGCTCTGGCTCCCCTGGCCGCGGCTCCCAGGCCGCGGGCCCCCGGGCGGCGCACGACGCGATCGTCTCGGCGGTGCCCGCTACGGCGCGAGGCACGGTCGGCGTGGTTACCTCCCTGGGGCGGCTGATCAGGATCGGCGTCCTGGAGCTGCCTGCGCTGCCACCGAGCGCCCACTCCCCCGGGCTGGCAGGCGGCGCGCCAGTCGGCGAGTTCATCGGCACCGAGTCCGGCGAGACCGTCGTGGGAATCGTCGCCGCCGACAGCACGGGGGCCGGCCTCGCTGTGGGCACGGCCGGCGGTGTCGTCAAGCGGGTGGCGCCCGACTATCCGCAGAACGCCACCGACTTCGAGGTGATCTCACTGAAAGAAGGCGACCGGGTGGTCGGTGCCGTCCAGCTGGCCAGTGCCGACCAGGACCTGGTATTCATCACCAGCGACGCGCAGCTGCTGCGCTTCGGGGCGTCGTCGGTGCGGCCGCAGGGCCGGGCGGCAGGCGGGATGACGGGGATCCGGCTCTCTCCCCGGGCGTCGGTGATCTGGTTCGGTGCCGTTGACCCGGCCGGCGCTGGCGGCGCAGGCGCTGGCGGCGTAGGCGCCGCGCCCATGACGGCTGCCGCTGGCGGTGCTGGTAGTGCTGGTGGCGCGCCCGGTGCTGGTGGCGCGCCCGGTGCTGGTGGCGCTGGCGGTGCGGCCGGCGCTGGCGGTGCGGCCGGGGTGGCAGGCCATGGCGACGCCGTCGTGGTGACGGTCGCTGGCAGCGCGGGCGCCCTGCCCGGCACGATGGCGGCCACCGTCAAGGTTTCCCCGTACTGGGAGTACCCACCGAAAGGCCGGGCCACTGGGGGCGTCCGCTGCCACCGGTTCCTCAAGGGCGAGGATGTCCTCGTGCTGGCGTGGGCGGGACCGGGGCCAGCCCGCGGTGCAACCGATGCCGGGACGCCGGTGGAGCTGCCATCGGCCGGCGGCCGCAGGGACGGTTCCGGCGAGCGGGTCCGCCAGCCGCTCGCCGCCGTCGGCGGTGCCGCGCCAGCCGGCTGACACCCGGCCTCGTGCCCCGCCATGATCACGGAGGAGGGCGGGTGGCGGCCCGCGCAGGCCGCCAGGCCCAGCCCGCGCAGGCCGCCAGGCCCAGCCTGCGCAGCCATCAGGCCGGACCCGTCAATGCCACCGGCGTGATCAGTGAGGCGGGAGAAAACCAACGGGGCGGGAGGGACCCACCTCACCGCAGGACTCCTGGCCTGCTTCATGATCACGGAAACTAAGGGGTGCTCCAGCACCCAAAAGTTTCCGTGATCATGACCCGGGACACCCGGCATCCGCCGTGATCATGGTGCCTGGACAATGGGGCACTCTCCGTAGCGGAGGGTCTGCGGCTGCGGATGCTACTGGACGCGCCATACCCGCCAGAGCGCAGCCGGGTCGCTGAGCGGATCGCCGTGCACCAGGGTGAAGTGCGCGGGGCCGCCGACCGCTAGCCGACCTGCATGCGGATCGCGCAGCACGTCACCACCCCGCCAGGTGGCCGCGCCTAGTGCCTCCCAGGGCTCCAGCCCGGCGCGCACCAGGCCCTCGACCTCCCAGGCAAGGTGACCGGCCCGGACCGATCCGCCGCCGAAATCGCTCCCGGCCGCGATCGGCACGCCTGCCGCGTGCGCGGCACGGATGCTCGCCTGCGCCACTTCGAGCCGCTCGGCAATCCGCCGCCTGCCGTCCGGGGAAGTGAACCGCTCGATCGTCGTGGTGGAGGCAAATCCCTGCCACGAATGCAGGACTGACAGCGTCGAAACGACGGTTACCTTGTTGTCCGCGAGTATCCGCGCGACGTCCGAGTCGATGGTGAACCCGTGCTCCAGGGTGTCCACGCCCGCCTCCGCCGCCAGCCGGCAGTTGGCCAGCCCCGTGCCGTGCGCGGCGACGGTGGCGCCCCTTGCATGCACGGCATCGACCACTCGCCTTACCTCGCCAGCCGACCAGGGAGCAATGTCCTGATCAGGTCCGTCCAGATACAGTTTGACCAGGTCAGCGCCGTCATCGAGCTGGCCAAGCGCGGCCGCAAGCAGGCCATCGGCGTCGCCGGCCTCAACGGACAGGCCCGGCGGCAGCGAGCCACTCCTGGTCACCCAGGTGCCGGCCGCCCGCACATAGGGATAGTCCGCCTTGCCCTGCCACTGATCACGCAAGGAAAGCGCCAGGGCACGCTCTTGCCTGTCGGGAGTGTCCGCGCGCCTCGGTGAGCCAACGTCGCGGACCCAGCGGACACCCGCGGCAACCAGTGCGGCAGCGTTCCGCTCGGCCGTGTCGATCAGGTCAGCCGTCGGGTCAGCGCCGCGCGCGACCCAGTGCGCGCCGCCCTGCAGCGTCAGGTGACTGTGGCAGTCCACGAAGGAGGGAACGATCGTCGCTCCGCTCGCGTCGATGACCCTGGCACCCGCTCTCGCGTCAGCAGGCACCTCTGCATCGAACATGCCGGTCACGATGCCGCCGGAGACCAGGATGCTGACCGGCGTCAGCAGCGTCGCCGTCAGTCCGTCCGCGAGCGCCGCGCCTTCGAAGAGCTGTGCCTGGGTCACCAGCGGTCCTTCCCGTTCAGTCCTTGACCCCGTCAGTCCTGACCGGTCAGTCCTGGCCCCATCAGTCATAGCCGGTCAGTCCCTGGCCCGGTCAGTCCTGGCTCCGTCAGTCCTGGCTCCGTCAGTCATAGCCGGTCAGTCCCTGGCCCGGTCAGTCCTGGCCCGATTCAGTTCGTTCCCGGGGTTTGCCCGGCATCCTAGGGTCGGCGGTTGGCCGCGGCCGGGTCAACCCCATGCCCTGCCCATGCGGCGGGACCCTGGCCGGGACCGGCGCCAGATCATGGGCTGATGCGGACCCGGTCAGCGGTGGCCTGATCAGGCGGCCGACGCGCCAGGTCACGACCGGCGGCCAGGTTAGGGCCAACGCGGCAGGCCAGGCCGGTGGCCTGATCAGGCGTCGATACGCGCCGGGTCAAGCTCAGCAGCTCCGCCGACAATGAAGTCGCGCCGCGGCGCGACTTCGCTGCCCATCAGCAGGTCGAAGATGGCGGTCGCCGCGACCGCGTCCTCGATCCTTATCCGCCGTAGCGTGCGGTGCCGCGGATCCATGGTGGTCTCGGCCAGCTGAGCCGCGTCCATCTCGCCGAGGCCCTTGTAACGCTGCGGCGGTTCCTTCCACCGCTTCCCGCGGCGCTCAAGCTCCAGCAGGCTGCGGTGCAACTCGGCGTCAGAATAGGTATAGATGTACTTCTGCTGGCCCTTGCGCGGGCTGACCAGCTCGATGCGATGCAGCGGCGGCACGGCGGCGAACACGCGGCCAGCGTCGACCATCGGCCGCATGTACCGGTGGAACAGGGTGAGCAGCAGGCAGCGAATATGGGCGCCGTCGACATCCGCGTCAGCCATGAAGATCACCCGCTGGTACCTGGCCGCGTCCAGGTCAAACGCGCTGCCGGAGCCGGCCCCGATCACCTGGATGATCGCCGCGCATTCGGTGTTCTTGAGCATGTCGGTGAGCGATGCCTTCTGCACGTTCAGGATCTTGCCGCGGATCGGCAGCAGCGCCTGGAACTCGGAATCCCTGGCCAGCTTGGCCGTGCCGAGCGCCGAGTCACCCTCGACGATGAAGAGCTCGCTGCGGTCATCGGCCGAGCGGCAGTCCACCAGCTTGGCCGGCAGCGCCGAGCTCGCGAGTGCCGACTTGCGGCGCTGGTTCTCCCGGTGCTCGCGGGCGGCGATCCGTGTTCTCGCGGCCGACACGACCTTGTCGAGCACAGCCTTGGCCTGCTGCCTGCTGCCCCGACTGCGGGCTTCGAAGAACGCCTGCAGCTCGCTGGTCACGACCTGCGTGACGATCCGGGTCGCGGACGGCGTGCCGAGAATCTCCTTCGTCTGGCCCTCGAATTGCGGCTCGGGCAGGCGCACCGCGATCACGCCCGTCATGCCTTCGAGCACGTCCTCCTTGGTGACCGCCTCGTCGCCGTTCTTGAGCAGCCTGGCGGCGCGCAGCTGCTTGTTCAGCGTCGTGACCAGCGCGCGCTCAAACCCGGTGACGTGCGTGCCGCCCTTAGGCGTGGCGATCACATTGACGAACGACCTCGTCACGGTGTCATAGCCGGTTCCCCAGCGCAGCGCCACGTCGACGTCGAGCTCGCGCTCCACCTCGGTCGGGGTCAGGTGCCCCTTGTCATCAAGCACCGGCACCGTCTCGGTGAACTGGCCCGAGCCCACCAGCCGCACGACCTCGGTGACCGGATCACCTTGCGAGAGGTGGTCGCAGAATTCGCTGATCCCCCCGGCGAACCTGAACTGTGCCTGCTGTGGCCCGGCCGTCCCGTGTGAGGTGCCGGCCGTTTCACCGGATTCACCGTCGAGCTCCGCATTGGGCACTCCCCGCAGCACGGGGTCCGCACCACCCTCCGCCTGATCTTGATCTGGCTGGCCGGACGCCGGGGAATGGCGAGCTGCCGCCCGCTCGTCACGTATCCGGATGCCGAGCCCGGGCACCAGGTAGGCGGTCTGCCTGGCTCGCTGGGCGAGCGCCTCGAAGCTCCACTGCGCGTCCCGCACGAAGACCTGGCGATCCGGCCAGAACCTGATCCTGGTACCGGTCAGCGTCTTTGCCACCCTGCGCACTCGGCGCAGTCCCTGACCGGGCACAAACGTGGCGTCTGGACCAGGCCCGCTGAACTCGCCGGCCACGCCGCGGCGGAAGCTCGCCGCCCACTCGTGCCCGTTCCTGTCCACCTGCACATCAAGCCGACCGGCCAGCGCGTTCACTACCGAGGCGCCAACGCCGTGCAGGCCGCCCGATGCGGTGTAGGAACCGCCGCCGAACTTGCCGCCCGCGTGCAGCCTGGTCATGACGAGCTCGACGCCGGTCAGCCCGGTCTTCGGCTCCACATCGACCGGGATGCCGCGGCCGTTGTCCCGGACCTCAGCCGAATGATCCGCGTGCAGCACGACCTCGATGTCCGTGCAGTGCCCAGCCAGCGCCTCGTCCACGGCGTTGTCGATGATCTCCCACAGGCAGTGCAGGAGCCCGCGGCTGTCGGTGGAGCCGATGTACATCCCCGGGCGCTTGCGGACAGCCTCAAGCCCTTCCAGCACCGTCAGATGCCGCGCGGTGTAGCCATCGGAGGCGGCGGCTGAGTGCGCGGGCGCACGGCTTAGGACGGTCACTGATCTTCTCCTGACATGACATGCCAGCGGCACGCCCCGGATGGGTCTGCAGGCAGACTATCGGCAGGCACCGTCAGGTCAGCGGCACCACGCCGCCGACATACCCGACGACCTGGGATAACATACGCGCTACAGTGAACGGGCAGGGGGATCGCGTCAGGGGGCAGAAAGGCTGTTCGCTCCTGGCGTATTGCCGGCCGGTATGGAAGTTCCGTAGGTGGTCACGTGTTGTGATGCGGTAGGAGTTCGGAGGGTTGGACGGCCCGCCAGCCGACAGGCTCGGAGGGTCCAGGCGAAGGAGGCGACATGACCGGAGCTATGGCCCCAACAAAGCCGCTCAACGCCCTCGATGTGTGTGACCGGTGTGGTGCGCAGGCATACGTGCGCGTCGTACTCGCGGGGTCGGGGGAGCTGCTGTTCTGCGCGCATCACAATCGCCAGCATGCTGACGCGCTAGCCAAGATCGCGATCGAGATCCAGGACGAGACGGACAGGCTGACCCAGGCATCTGGAGCAGCCGCGCCACCGGCCAGGTGATCAGCGCCCGGCTCCCGTCAGCCGGGCGATACGCGGAGTTGGGTGTGAGCTGCGCGGCGCGCCTGTCCTGAGGGCAGGCGCGTTCTTCATTTCCGCGAACGCCCCGTCGGCTCGGGGCTCGCCGGCCCGGGCCAGCGGACGCCCCGCCGGCTGCGGCCCCTTGACCGGTGGCGGCCGCAGCCGCCTCAGCCGGAGTAGGGCGCGCAGGACCCGGCCCTCCGGGACCGGTGGCGGCCTCAGTCGAGGTAGTCGCGCAGGACCTGCGAGCGAGACGGGTGACGCAGCTTGGACATGGTTTTCGACTCGATCTGGCGGATCCGCTCCCGGGTCACGCCGTAGACCTTGCCGATCTCGTCGAGCGTCTTCGGCTGGCCGTCGGTGAGGCCGAATCGCATCGAGACGACCCCTGCCTCGCGCTCGGACAGCGTGTCCAGCACCGAGTGCAGCTGCTCCTGCAGCAGCGTGAAGCTCACTGCCTCACCTGGCTGGATCGCCTCGGAGTCCTCGATCAGGTCACCGAACTCGCTATCGCCGTCCTCGCCGAGCGGCGTATGCAAGGAGATCGGCTCACGCCCGTACTTCTGCACCTCGATGACCTTCTCCGGGGTCATGTCGAGCTCGGCGGCCAGTTCCTCCGGAGTCGGCTCCCTGCCCAGGTCCTGCAGCATCTGCCGCTGCACCCGGGCCAGCTTGTTGATGACCTCCACCATGTGCACGGGTATCCGGATGGTGCGAGCCTGGTCGGCCATCGCGCGGGTGATCGCCTGCCGGATCCACCAGGTGGCGTAGGTCGAGAACTTGTACCCCTTGGTGTAGTCGAACTTCTCCACCGCGCGGATCAGGCCGAGGTTCCCCTCCTGGATCAGGTCAAGGAAAAGCATCCCCCGCCCGGTGTACCGCTTGGCCAGCGACACCACCAGCCGCAGGTTCGCCTCCAGCAGGTGGTTCTTCGCGCGCCGGCCATCGTCAGCTATCCACTCAAGATCGCCGCGCGCATCGGGCCGCAGCGTACCCCGGCCCTCGGCGAGCTTCTCCTCGGCGAACAGGCCCGCCTCGATGCGCTTCGCCAGCTCGACCTCTTGCTCGGCGTTGAGCAGCGGCACCTTGCCGATCTGCTTGAGGTAGTCCTTGACCGGGTCGGCGGTGGCACCTGCCGCGGCCACCTGCGCCGCGGGGAGATCCTCGTCGTCATCGCCGTAGACGAACGCCTCGTCCTCGGACTCCTCCCCGCCCGCCTTCGCGGCAACGGGAGCCGCGGCCGCGGCAATGGGCGCTGCGGGCTCTTCCGCCTTGACCGGCGTGCCCGGCTCAGGCGCAGCGTCTGCCGCGTCGTCGCCATCCACGGCATCGGCATCGGCCGCCCCCGGCTCTACATCCAGGCCTGCGGCAGGATCCTCGTCATCCTCGAGATCGGCCAGATCGTCCAGGTCGACGTCCACGTCGACTTCGAGCTCAGCGACAGCGGCAAGATCAGCGATATCGAAGTCGGCCTCCACGTCGACCTCGACCTCGACGTCCAGCTCGACCTCGACGTCCAGCTCCAGGTCATCCGCTGAGCCGGCGAAACCAGCTCCGCCAGCCTCGCCACTGGATGCCGCATCCGGGCTGACACCGTCATCGGCTGGCGCGCTTCCTGGCCGTGCACTAGCAGAACGCTCCTGGATCGCTGTGCCGGACCGGCCAGCCTTGCGGGCGGAACCAGGCCGGCGCGCTGCCTTCCGGCCGCTCCCGGCGTCCTGACCGCCAGCGCTCTGCTGCTCGGCCGTCCCGCTGTCCGGGTCAGCCTCCTGGCCATCAGCCGCAGCGGAACGGCCGGATGACCTCCCTGGCCTGGCGGAGTCCGCATGCTTTGCAGAGTCAGCATGCTTGCCAGCGGTCGGTGCTGCGGAAGCGCGCTGGTTCTCGGCAGATGCGTCACCTTCCACAAGCGCCACCGGCGTGTCGGCGGTGCCGCGTCGCTGAGACGCCTGCGCGGGCAACCGCCCGTTCTGGCCGGAAGTCCTTGGCTGCCTCCGCGCTGCGGAGCCTGCAGCGCTTGCCACCGCAGTCACCCCTTCCTTCGCTGGCTGGCGGCCCACCGCGGCGCGCTCGACTGATGGCTGACCGGACTGGCAAGCGACACGGACACCCTCTCCTGCGTACGTATGGCGGGAAATGGACCCTACCGCGCGGGTCTCGCTGCCAGGACGATGCCTGGCACCGGGGTCATGCCTTGCGGGACAGCGGCCCTGGTCGGCTGATCTCCCGTCCTCCACCTTAGGCGGAGTCGGGAGGTAGGTCGTACCATCGCAAGTCCCGGCCACGCCGGCGCCCGCCTGCTGACGGGCCCGTGCCGGGCCATGATTCCCGCAATATTCACGGCTTACCCCTCCTCGCGGGCGCCGGGGCGGCCGGCTTCCTGGCCGGCACCACCTCATCGCGCCTTGGCATGTGCAGCACCAGCACGGTCACGTCGTCGTCCTGCTCATAGCCCGTGAGCATCCGCTCAACCAGGTAGTCGAGCAGCCTGGCAGGATCTTCCACCATGTCCGCGGGCGCTTGCGCCGCGACCGCCACTAGCTCGTCAAGTCCAGCGTCGAGACCGCGCCTTCGGTTCTCCACAAGTCCATCGGAATAAAGCACCGCCGTGTTGCCGGGCGGCAGCCGGAAAGCATATTGCTGCCGCGGGCTGGCCCAGCCTAGCGGCGTTCCCGCCTCCGTCGGATCCAGCCGCGGCGGAGCATCACGGGACAGCAAGAGCGGCGGCAGATGGCCCGCGTTGCCAGCCATGCCGTCGCCGGTTTCCGGATCCACGACGAGATACGCGACCGTCGTCACCTGCTCCTCAAGCTCGGTCGCGACGAAGAGCCGGTCAAGGCCGGCCAGCACGGCAGCCGGTCTCGGGTCGGTCAGCGCGAGCGCCCGCAGCGCGTTGCGGACCCGCCCCATGCCAGCTGCGGCCGTCAAGCCCTTGCCCATCACGTCACCGGCCGCCACGGCCAGCTTGCCGTCGGGCAGCCTGAATGCGTCGTACCAGTCACCGCCGATCTCCATGTTCCTGGTGACCGGCAGGTAGCTCGCTTCCAGGATGATGCCGGGCACGGTCGGCAGCCGGTCCGGCAGCAGGCTCCGCTGCAGCGTCTCCGCGGTGGTGTGCTCGCGCTCGAACAGCGAGGCACGTTCCATCGCGAGCGCGCACTGGCCGGCCAGGGCCTCAAGGAAGACCCGTTCCTCCTCGGTGATCTGCCGTGGCCTGGTGAACGAGAACCGCAGCGCGCCCAGCGGCGCCCCGGCAGCGATCAGCGGCAGCCCGACCCACGCCTGCTCATCGCTGTGCTGCAAGAACAGGTCGACGTTGGTGACACCCTCGAACTGCCTGCGCAGGCTGTCGGGGCTTTCCACCAGCAGCGGGCGGCGGGCGAGGATGGCCGCCGTCATCACGCTCGGCGTGTCCAGCGGGATGTCGCCGCTCGGGGCGCCGGGCCCGTCCGGCATGCCGCCCGGAGTGACCGTCCGCAGCCGGAGCCGCTCCGGGTCGAGCAACGCGACGACGGAGCGGTCCGCGCCGATCGCCGAGCGCCCGACCTCCGTGATCACCTCTACGACCTGCTCCACTGTCAGCGCCTCGGCCAGCATCGACGTGGCCTGCTGCAGTCGTGCCGTGCGTAGTGCCGCGGCCGAGAGCTGCTCGGTCAGCCGGCCGCGCATTTCCTCAGCTTCTCGCTGGCCGGTCACGTCGGTGCTGGCGCCGACCCATTCGACGATCCTGCCGTCCCGCTCGATCGGCACCGCGCGGACGTCATAGTGCCGGTAAGAGCCGGTCTTGGTCCGGACCCGGTAGCGGCTGTCGAACACCTTCCCGGACTGGACACAGTCCCGCCAGTCCCGCTCCACTCGCTCCCGATCTTCCGGGTGAATCGCGTCTAGCCACCCGTTGCCCTGGTACTCCTCTGCCGTCTGGCCGGTGATCCAGCGCCACTCGGGAGAATCCTCGGCGATCTCGCCGGTCGGCGTCGTCACCCAGACGACCTGAGCGCCGGCCTGGACCAGCGAACGGTAGCGTTCCTCGCTCCGCCTGACGGCCTCCTCGGAATTCTGCCGGTCGGTGATATCGACGGCGATCAGGGCGACCCCGGTGATGTCGCCGTCCGGATCGTGCGAGGGGAACCAGGAGAATGCCCAGTGCCGCACCTGCAGGCCGGCCGCTGCCGCATCCGCTCCGGTTCCGTCGGGTCTTCTCCTGGCTGGCGCCCGCGCTGGGCCGGCCTCGGCCCCGCCTGCGGGGACGTCAGGCGGCACAGGCGGGATCACCGGCGACGTAATCGGCTGGTCAGACTCGAACAGCGGCTGATCTTCGGCTAGTACGTGCCGGATCGCGGACTCCGCGCAGTCAGCCAGCTGCTCGGGCCAGACCTGCGATGGCAGGCGGCCGATGTGCTCTGCCTGGTCGCCACCGCGCCACCGGGCCAGAGTCTGATTCACCCGGCGGAAGCGGAGGTCGGCGCCGAAGAAGGCAAACCCGATCGGCGCTTCGCGCAGGAGCGTCGCGAGCAGCGCGGAGTCTGAGACGTCCATTCCCGACACGCGTGGCCTCGGCACCGAAGTACCAGTGCTCATCGCGAGCACCCCGGCACCGAGCGTGCACGTGCCATGAACGGCTCCTTCCTGCTCACTGCGGACACAAGAAGGCTAGCGGCAACAACGAGCACAAGAAGGCTACCGGCAACAACTACATGACGCCGATGCCGCTCCGGCCGGGCCCGGCGAGCCGGACGGTGGCCAGGCGGGCCGGCACCTCGATTGCCGGGACACAGCGCAGCACACCGTGTCAGGACGGTTACCGGACTAATCCATCTATGGCACGATGGGCGGAGTCACGGCCCCATCCACCCGATCGGCGACGGGCACTTCACGGATGCAGAGAGCAGAACACGCGCCCGCCGGGCAGCGCCGCCATAGCCATCGCGCCCTGGCAGCCGGCCAGGACCAGGCCGCCGCGCCCCGCGGCTGGGACCGGCCACCGGCCCCGGGCAGCCATGACCGCGCCGCGGTCGGGCCTAGGCCCGGCCTGGCCCGGCCTGGACCAAACCTGGCTCCGCCCGGGCCAGCCCTAGCCCCGCCCGGGCCAGGCCTAGGCATAGCCCCATCCTGGCCAGGCCCTGCCGCGCGCATAGACCCAGCCCTCCGCCTGGGCCGAGCCACCCGCCCAGACCGTGCCGCCCGCCCAGACCGGGCGGCAGGCCGGACGGACCGCCGGAATCCGCTGCGCTCGGACAGAAACGGGCGGCGCGCCGCGGCCAGGCGTGGCATCGCGCGTCTTGGATCTGAAAAGCTGTCCGGGTGAGCCCGCAGAGCCGTCGTAAGCCACCGTCTGACGGGGCGGGCAACTCAGGCCATTCCGGTCCTCCCGGTCCGCGGTTAGGCATGGCAGGGCTTCCCGCGCCGCCGCCGAACGCGCTCTTCGCTGAGATGCTGCGGGCCGCGCGGGAATTGCTGGCCGTGCGGAGCCCGCTCGACGCCGAGCTGATGGTAAGCGAGATGCTGGGCACCTGGTGGGGCCAGCAGCCCGGGCGGCCGGGCGCAAAGCCCGCCCGGCGGCGGCAGGCGGACATCGAGGAGCTTGTCGGCGAGGGTCTGGTCGCGTACGCCGCCCAGCAGGGCAGCCCGGCGGCGCTAGCGCTGCTGTCCGGCATTGCCTGCCTCGGCACGCCGCGCCAGGCGTCCAGGGCCGAGCGGGCCGCGCTCGCGCTGATGGAACGCGGCGTCGCGCGCCCCGGCTGGGCGGAGCACGTGGGCGCAGTGGCGGCCGCCGACTGCTACGTCAATTCCGACGCCTTCGGCGATCGTGACGAGGTTGTCTGCATCTTCAGCTACGCAGGGGACGAGCCGCACGCGCTTGTGGTGATTGTCGATTACAACTCCGGCGGCATGGCCAGGGACGGCTGGGTCACCTCGCAGGTCGGCAAGCTGCTCGAGTTCTGCCGCGAGAAGGGCGGCCCGCTGGCTGGCGACGGCGCGGGCAGCCCGGCCGCGGACCGGCCCGGTCAGCCCAGCTTCGCGCCACTGGATCCGCCGCTGGCGCGGCGGCTGCTTGAGTCAGCCCTCGCGGTCACCGATGCGGCAACTGACCCGCCGGTCAGCGCGTCGTTCCCGTCCTACCATGCGTTTATCAGGGCCCGTGTCCGGACGCTCCCGCCGGCCAGGGGAGCTGTCCCCTGGCCGCCCGGCGGCAGCGGAGGCGGCGTGGCCGCCCGGCGGCAGGCATGGCGGAAAGACCGCCGGGCCATGCTCGTCGCCGAGTTCCTCGCCTCCGACGAGGCCGAGGACCTCTCGGACCGCACGGCCGCGAGCCGGTGCGCCGATCACATCGTCGACTACGGATGCGACAGGGACTTCGGCCGGCCGCTGCGGGTGAGCCCGGCCAAAGCCGAGACATTCCTGCTCGACTGGCTGCCCCGGCGAGTGGTGCTCTCGCCCGCGGAGCAGCATGCCATGCCGCACGTGCTGGCTGCCTGGGTCCGCTGGGCAGGAGCCCGCGCCGGGCTCAGCGAGCAGGCGATCGGGGCGGCGCTTGACGCTGTCTTCGACTCGATGGGCACATTCACGCGCGTCTACCGCGATCCCGCCGCCTTCGGCCTGGAGGCCGGCCTGGTGGCCAGGCTGCTGCCGGACTCTGACCTGGAGGCCCTGCCCCGCCGTGCGTTCGCCTTCCCGGTGCTGATGGGCCATTACCGCGGCACCGACCTCGGCGCCCTCGATCCGGCCAGGCCGGCCGACCGCAGGACACTGCTGGCCGCCGACCACGATGACCCGGCCGCCAGGCGGGGCGACGACGCCCATATCGACAGGCACCTGGCGGTTGCCGACCGGCTCTGGCGCGGCGATCCGCCCGAACTGTGGGAGGCCGCGCAGCGGTTGCTGGATCTGGGCGAGGCCCGGCACTCCGTGCTGCACACGCTGATCGACGTCATCGCAGCGGCAGGCGACGACGAGGACGACATCGCGAAAGCGCTCGCCGACCTGCCCCCGGAGGAAGCCGGGTGACCAGCCGGTCCCTCGTCGTCGACCTCGATGCCGATCTCGGGGAAAGCATCCGGATCAACTCGACCGGTCCGTCGTGGGCCTTCGGCGGCTCCCGGTAGCCGGCGGCCAGCAGGAAAGGCAAGCGTGGACCGCGGCTGGGAGTTCTGGATCGACCGTGGCGGCACGTTCACCGACGTGGTCGCGCGCCGCCCGGATGACACGCTCGCCGTCCACAAACTGCTGTCTGAAGACCCGGGCCGATACACCGATCCCGCGGTCGCGGGCATCCGGCGTCTGCTCGGCGTGCAGGAAGGCGCTCCCATTCCAGCCGAACGGATCTCCGTGGTCCGCCTTGGCACCACGGTCGCGACCAATGCCCTCCTGGAACGCAAGGGCGAGCCGACGGTCCTGGTCATCACCCGCGGATTCGCGGACGCGCTGCGAATCGCCTACCAGGACCGGCCCCGGATCTTCGACCGGCAGGTCGTCCGTCCGGAGATGGTGTACTCGCGGGTGATCGAGGCCACCGAGCGGATCGGGGCCCGTGGCGAGGTCATCATCGCCCTGGACGAGGACGCTGTGGCGTGCGACCTCCGGGCCGCTTATGACGAGGGCTTCCGGTCAGTGGCGGTGGTATGCATGCATGGCTACCGGCACCCGGCGCACGAGGCCCGGATCGGCGAGATCGCCCGCCGGGCCGGGTTCGCGCAGGTGTCACTGTCGCATGCCACCAGCCAGCTGATGAAGCTGGTGTCCCGTGGCGACACCACGCTGGTGGACGCCTACCTCTCCCCCATCCTCGCCCGCTACGTGGATCAGGTCGCCGGCGAGCTGGACGGCGTGCGGTTGCAGTTCATGCAGTCCAGCGGCGGCCTCACCGACGCCCACCTGTTCCGGGGCAAGGACTCTATCCTGTCCGGGCCCGCCGGCGGCATCGTCGGAATGGCCCGCACTGCGCAGGCAGCGGGCTTTGACAAGGTGATCGGGTTCGACATGGGCGGCACCTCGACGGATGTGTCCCATTACGCGGGCGAGTTCGAGCGGCAATACGAGACGCAGGTCGCTGGGGTGCGGATGCGGGCGCCGATGCTGAGCATCCACACGGTTGCCGCTGGCGGCGGGTCGGTCCTGCACTTCGACGGCAGCCGGTACCGGGTCGGCCCGGACTCGGCCGGGGCGCACCCAGGCCCGGCGGCCTACCGGCGCCGGGGCCCGCTCACGGTCACCGACGCCAACATCATGCTCGGCCGGATCCAGCCAGCGCACTTCCCGAGCGTGTTCGGCGAGAGCGGTGACCAGCCCCTGGATGCCGGGATCGTGCGGGAGCAGTTCGCCGCACTGTCGTGGCAGATCGGGGAAGCGACTGGCGGCCCCTCGCTCTCGCGGGGATCCCGGGGGTCAGCCGCCCGGTCTGGCACGTCCCCCTCACCTGAGCAGGTCGCCGCCGGCTTCCTGGAGATCGCGGTGGCGAACATGGCGAACGCGATCAAGAAAATCTCGGTGCAGCGCGGCTATGACGTGACCCAGTACGTGCTGGCGACGTTCGGCGGGGCGGGCGGCCAGCACGCCTGCGCGGTGGCCGACGCACTCGGCATTACCCGGGTGCTCATTCACCCGCTGGCCGGGGTGCTGTCCGCCTACGGGATAGGAGTGGCGGACGTGACCGCGATGCGCGAGACCGCGGTGGAGGCACCGCTCGCCGCCCGGCTGCTCCCGGAACTGGACCGGGTGGCCGGCCGACTGGAAGCCGACGCGCTCGCCGAGTTGGCTCAGCAAGGGATCGGTCCCGGCCGCGCCCGGTCGGCGCGCCGCGCTCACCTGCGTTACGACGGCACCGACACCGCGCTGCCAGTCGCGCTCGGCGGTGTGGCCGAGATGGTCGCCAGTTTCGAGCAGGCATACCGGCAGCACTTCTCGTTCCTCATGCGCGGCAAGACGATCCTCGTGGAGGCTGTGTCCGTCGAGCTTGTCGCCGCGTCCGCAGTGCTGGCCAGGCAGCCAGCCGGGCCGCCGCTGGCCGGGTCGCCGCTGGCCGGGTCGCCGCCGCCGCCGGGGTCGCCGCCGGCCGGGATTGCGCGAGGCGGGCCGCCCGGGCCTGGACAGTCGGGCGCGGGAGCCACGGTGGCGATGTACGTAGCTGGCGCGCGGGTGGACGTACCGCTCGTCCGCCGCCGGGACCTGCGGCCCGGCCAGCGGGTGGATGGGCCAGCGCTGATCGCGGAGGACTTCGCGACTACCGTGGCTGAGCCGGGCTGGCGGGCGGAACTGACCGGGCTCGGCGACCTGCTGCTCACCCGCGTGGCGGCGCGGCCGGAGCGGCGCCTCGCCGGGACGGCGGTGGATCCGGTCATGCTGGAGATCTTCAACAACCTGTTCATGTCCGTCGCCGAGCAGATGGGGGTGCGGCTGCGCAGCACCGCGCACTCGGTCAACATCAAAGAGCGGCTGGACTTCTCCTGCGCCATCTTCGACGCCGACGGCGGCCTTATCGCCAATGCCCCGCACATTCCGGTGCGCCTGGGCTCGATGGGCGAGAG
>DATGVY010000623.1:0-5433 GCA_035299845.1 Streptosporangiaceae bacterium | reverse complement strand
TGCCCTGGGCGGCCCGGAGGGCGCTGCTGCCCGCCAGGCGCAGCACCGGAGTCCGCATCACCCTGGTAGCGCATGCGGCGAGCGTACCGCCCCCCGGACGCACGTTAGCGTGGTCGGCGGTTTTCGCCGCGGCACCGGCGGGAACACGGGCACCGGCGCCCTGGCTGCGACGCCGGCAGCCGCCGGGGACGGCAGCTGCCAGCCGCGGCAGAGCACCGGGTGCCGGCGTCGTTCAGGCTTCGCTTTGACCGTCGCCGGCAACGGCCGGTATCCTTTGCGGGCGTCCATGTGTGTCGGCATGCCCGCGCTGCCCGTCTGCGGGCAGCTGAGCGGCGGCCGATGCTGCGGATTCCCGCGCCCGGAGGGATCGCCCCGGGCGAGGCCAGAGGATCACGGACCCACACGCGAAGGCTTATGACTGTGCGCACATTCAGCCCGAAGGCTGGCGATATCCAGCGTCAATGGCATGTCATCGACGCCAATGAGGTTGTCCTCGGCCGGCTGGCCAGCCAGGCGGCGATCCTGCTGCGCGGCAAGCACAAGCCGATCTTCGCGCCGCACGTTGACACCGGCGATTTCGTGATCGTCGTCAATGCGGAGAAGGTCGCGCTGAGCGGCAGCAAGCTGGCCGACAAGCGGGCGTACCGTCATTCCGGGTACCCGGGCGGGCTGCGTTCCATGGCCTATGGCGACCTGCTGGCCAGGCACCCGGAGCGGGCCGTCGAGAAGGCGGTCAGGGGCATGCTCCCGAAGAACACACTGGGCAGGCAGATGCTGCGCAAGCTCAAGGTTTATGCCGGCCCCGACCACCCGCACAAGGCGCAGCAGCCCGTTCCGTTCGAGATCACGCAGATTACGCAGCAGGCCCGGGCAAGCCGCGCCGCGGCGCGATGACCAAGGCCGACCAGGAAGCGCGAGGAAGATACCGTGGCTGAGCCCACTGACGCCCAGGCGCCCGTAGCGGCTGCCGATGCGGCACCCGGGGAGCACGTATCGGAGTACACCACCGAGACTGGTGAGGCGACGGCTGTCGGCCAGCCCCGGGCGGCGGCACGCAAGCCGGTGGTGACCGGCCACGCGATGGGCACCGGCCGGCGCAAGGAAGCCATCGCGCGGGTGCGCATCCTGCCGGGGAACGGGCAGTGGCGGGTCAACGACCGGCCGCTGGCCGAGTACTTCCCGAACAAGGTGCACCAGCAGCTCATCAGCGAGCCGTTCGTGACGCTGGGCGCCGAAGACAAGTTCGACGTGGTAGCCCGGATCACTGGCGGTGGAGTTACCGGGCAGGCTGGCGCACTGCGGCTCGGGATCGCGCGGGCGCTGATCCTTGTCGACCCGGAGAACCGGCAGACCCTCAAGCGGGCGGGTTTCCTGACCAGAGATGCGAGGGTAAAGGAACGGAAGAAGTACGGCCTGAAGAAGGCGCGTAAGGCGCCCCAGTACTCCAAGCGCTGACGCTGGGTCAGCGCTCCAGCACACCGAAGAGCAGGGGGCGTTCCCGTGGGCCGGCTGTTCGGTACCGACGGTGTCCGTGGCGTCGCTGGCCGTGATCTCACCGCTGGACTGGCCATGCAGGTGGCTGCTGCCGCAGCGCAGGTTCTCGGTACCGCGGGCGCCTTCGCCGAGGCCCGCTCGGCCGGCCGCCGCCCGGTGGCAGTGGTCGGGCGCGATCCCCGGGCATCGGGCGAGTTCCTTGAGGCCGCCGTGGTGGCAGGCCTGGCCAGCTCCGGCGTGGACGTGCTCAGGCTCGGCGTGGTGCCGACTCCCGCGGTGGCCTACCTGACTGCCGACGTCGGTGCCGAGCTCGGCGTGATGCTGTCCGCCAGCCACAACCCGGCACCCGACAACGGGATCAAGCTGTTCGCGCTCGGCGGCCTGAAGCTGCCGGACGCCGTCGAGGACGAGATCGAGTTCACAATCCGCTCCGGTGACCGGGAGCGGGCTCTGGGCGCTGCCGGAGCGCCGGGCGGTGCCGGAATGCCGGGCGGCGGCGAGCCGAGCGGCACCGGAGTGCGGGGCGGCACCGGAGTGCGGGGCGGCACCGGAGCACTCGGCGGCGCCGGAGTCCGGGGCGGCACCGGAGTGCCGGGCGGCGGGTTCGGCCGGGTACGTGACGCCGTCGCGGAAGCGGAGCGCTACCTGGCGCATCTGCTCTCGACCGTTGCCGGCCCCGGCGAGGGCTTGCCGCTCGCCGGGCTGCGGGTCGTGGTCGACTGCGCGCACGGCGCGGCATCTGCCCTGGCGCCGCGGCTGCTCCGCCGGGCGGGCGCCGATGTGATCGCGATCGGCGCCGAGCCTGACGGGCTGAACATCAATGATGGCTGCGGCTCTACCGCACTGGACGTGCTGGCTGCGGCGGTACAGGAGCACCGGGCCGACGCCGGGATCGCGTATGACGGCGACGCGGATCGTTGCCTCGCCGTGGACGCAGGCGGCCGCGTGGTCGACGGCGATCAGATCCTGGCTGTGCTCGCCCTGGCGATGCGGGAAGCCGGGCAGCTGGCCGGAGATACGGTCGTGACGACCGTCATGGCCAACCTCGGGTTCCGGAAGGCGATGCAATCCGCCGGAATCGACGTGGTCGAGACCCCGGTCGGGGACCGGTACGTGCTTGAGGCAATGCGCAAGGGAAAGTTCGTGCTCGGCGGCGAGCAGTCTGGCCACGTCATCCTGCTTGATCATGCGACGACGGGCGATGGCCTGCTGACCAGCCTGCAGCTGCTTTCCGTGATGGTGCGGCGCGGCCGGCCGCTGAGCGCGATAGCGCAGGTGATGGCCAGGTTCCCGCAGGTCCTCATCAACGTGCCGGGGGTGGACAAGGCCCTGGTCGCCTCCTCCGGAGAGCTTACGGCCGCCGTCATGGCCGCAGAGGCGGAGCTTGGCGGGTCCGGCCGGGTCCTTGTCCGGCCGAGCGGAACCGAGCACGCCGTCCGGGTCATGGTGGAGGCGCTGGATTTGGGCCAGGCGCACTTGGTGGCTGAGCGGCTTGCGGCGGCCGTCCGCGAGCTGTCCTGACCACTGCCGCCCGGTCGTCAGCCGGTGCCGTCCGCCGCGTGCTGCCTCGATCCGCAAGGCGCTGCCGCGCGGTGCTCCGCGGGGCTGTCCGCACCCGCATAACGCTGCCGCACCGCATGACACCGCCAGCGGCTGCGTGGCGCCTTCACGCTGATCGCGGCAGACGTGCGCGATCCGGACGCGGTGGTGGGCGCGCGCCGGCATTACCCGCTCGTCGTCGGGCGCGGTAACGGCGAGAACTTCCTCGCCAGTGACGTCGCGGCATTCATCGCGTTCACCAGGCGGACACCCTGATCGAGTTGCCCGCGTGCCGACGCTGATGCGGCCGCTGGTGGCGACCGTGCCGCTGCCGGTCTTCGCCTGCGAGCTCGCCTCGGCCAAGGGCCATGGCGTGGCCCAGCCACGCAATCTCGGCAAGTCCGTCACCGTGGAGTGACCCAGCGTCTGCCCAGCCGTCCTGCCCGGCGCCGCCGCGTCCGCCCCCGGCGCTTGTCCCGTCCGTGTGCCGACTCCTCCCGCGCCGGTCTCGTGTCCCGTCCGTTAGCAGTTCATTTTTTCCACGCCATAGCGTTGGAAAACTGAACTGCTAGTCGTTGTCCACAGGCGAACACTCGCGTCGAGGAGTTGTCCACAGCGGCAGAAAATGAGCGGACCTGCCCGCGATGAACCGGCCACGCTGGCCCGATGAGAGTGAATGTCGCCCGGTCTGACGATGACCTCTTGCTGCTACAAGAGGGCGTGCTTTCCAGGCCGCAGGCGATCAGCATCGGCCTGACCGACAGCGCGATCACAGCCAGGCTGCGGCGTGGCCAGTGGCAGCGACTGCATCTCGGCGTGTACGCGACATTTAGCGGCGACCCGGGGCGGCCCGCCTTACTGTGGGCGGCGGTCCTGCGTGCGGGGCCGACCGCTGCGCTCAGTCACCAGACTGCTGCGGAACTACACGGCCTTATGAATGAGTCCGCGCAGCAGATTCACGTGATGGTGCCAAGTGGCAGCCGGGTCGCTCCTATTGACGGGGTTTCCCTGCATTACTCGCGACGTGCCGACGAGGCGCGCCATCCGGTGCTCTTGCCGCCCCGGACCCGCGTCGAGGAAGCGGTTCTCGATCTTGCCGCGGCGGCCGGCAGCCTGGACTCGGCACTCGGGTGGACCTTGCGCGCCTGCGCGAGCCGCTGCACGACGCCGGGCAAGATCGGCGCAGCAATGCTCCTGCGCAGGCGGATGCGGTGGCGCGCCGAATTGTCCGAGGTGCTGGGCCTCGCCGCGGATGGTGTGCACTCGCTCCTCGAGTTCCGCTACGTTGACCGCGTCGAACGCCCGCACAGCCTGCCGTGCGGCAAACGCCAGCGCCCCGTCCTCCGGTCTGGCCGGCGCCAGTACCAGGATGTGGATTACGGGTCCTATGGCGTCGTGGTCGAACTCGACGGGCGGGCTGCCCACCCGGAGGAACTCCGCTGGCGTGATATCCGCAGAGACAACGTGAACGCTGCTGAGGGGCAGATCACCCTCCGGTACGGCTGGGCGGACGTGACCGAGCGCCCATGCGCCGTGGCGGGCGAGATCGGGGCCACGCTGGCTCAGCGCGGCTGGGCCGGCACACTCCGCCGGTGCGGGCGGACGTGCAAGCTCCCTGGGTGAACTGGCTCGATGCGCGGGGCCGGGCGTGCCCGCGGGAGCGATGCCCGCGAAGGCTATACGGATCATCGCGCTAACCGGGCCGCCTCTCGGGGTGCTAAGCCAGCCGGGCCGCCCGGCCCGGATGCCACGCCAGGGCAGCCGCACGGCTCCGGGGCGTTAGACCAGGCCGTCCGGACCGGGCTCGACGCAGAACTCGTTGCCCTCCGGATCCAGCATGACGGTGTGCGCCGTCTCGCGCCGGACCACGGTGGCGCCCAGGGCCGCCAGCCGCCCGACCTCTTGATCAGTGGCGCCGGGCGCCCGGAGGTCGAAGTGCAGCCTGTTCTTGGCGGTCTTGGGCTCGGGAACCCGGATGAACCACATATTCGGCCCGCCCCAGCCTGCGGCCTCGACATAGGCCCGCGAGGCGGTCGAATCCTCGTCAACGTCCGATCCCAGTGCCCCGGCCCAGAACTGTGCCTGCGCGAGTGCGTCCGCGCAGTCGAGGGTCACCGACTTGATGAATGCAGCCATGGCCGGACGCTAAGCGCTGCGGCCAGGGCCCGGCAACGGAGATTCGGCCGCGGCGGGAATCGGTGCTGGCCGAGGCGCCGATGGCGGAGTCCCGATCGGGCGGACGCCGGTGAGAGGCTCAGGCGGCGGAGACTCGGGCAACGGGGGCCTCGGGTGCGCGACTGGCGGACTGACGCACGGCCAAGCCTTACGCACGGCCAAGCCTGAGGCGACGGCGGGTGCGGGGCGGCCTGGGGGAACGGCGGGCATGGCAGGCCTGGGGGA
>DATGVY010000622.1:0-21762 GCA_035299845.1 Streptosporangiaceae bacterium | reverse complement strand
TTCTCGCCCTGAGCTGAGCGGGGCCCGCGCCGGGAGGGTCAGCCGGCCGCCAGCGCGTCGCGGAGGCGCTGGGCGTAGGACGCAGCCTCCTCGTCGCTGGCGTACTTGACCCGGGGCCAGAAGAAGCCGCGCAGCCCGTCGCCGCGGGTACGCGGCACGACGTGCACGTGCAGGTGCGGGACGCTCTGGCTGACGGTGTTGTTGAGCGCGACGAAGCTGCCCTGCGCGCCGAACGCGGGCAGCACCGCGGCGCTCAGCCGCCGCACCCGGGCGAACAACGGGCCGACCAGGCCGGCCGGGAGGTCGGGCAGGGTCTCGTAGTGCTGTCTCGGGACGATCAGCGTGTGGCCCTTGAACACCGGCCTGGCGTCGAGGAATGCCACGGCGACATCGTCGTCTAGGACGATCTGCGCTGGCACCGTTCCGGCCACGATGTCGCAGAACAGGCAGTCGGTCACCCCGGCACGGTAGCGTGCTGGCGTGGCAGCGGACGGACGGCGGCACGTACTCGCCATCGGCGGATTCGGCATGCCGGGCGCGGACCCGGCCCAGATGCCCAGGCTGATCGGGCACGCGCTGGAGCTATCCGGCCGTGACGCACCGCGCGCCTGCGTGCTCAATACGGCGATGGGTGATGAGCCCGGCATGTTCGTGCGCATGTACTCATGGCTGTCCGGCACGTCCGCGCGGGCCAGCCACCTGCAGCTGTTCCCGCTGCCGAACGTCTGCGACCCCGAGGACATGCTGCTCTCCCAGGACGTGATCCTGGTGGGCGGCGGCAGCGTCGCCAACATGCTGGCCGTCTGGCGGGTGCACGGGCTGGACCGGGTAATGCGGGCGGCCTGGCACCAGGGCATCGTGCTGGCGGGCGTGAGCGCAGGCGCGCTGTGCTGGTTCGAGGGCGGCACGACGGACTCGTTCGGCCCGGAACTGCGCCCCTTCACCGCCGGGCTCGCCATGCTGGCCGGCAGCTACTGCCCGCACTACAGCTCCGAGCCGCGCAGGCGGCCGCTGTATGAGTCCCTGGTCGCCGACGGCGGCCTGCCGCCAGGAATCGCCTGCGACGACGGCACCGCCGCGCATTTCGCCGACGATGCGCTGACCGAGATCGTGGCCGACCGGCCCGGCCAGTTCGGCTACCGGGTGGAACAGGACGGCGCCGGCGGAGCCGCCGAGACCCGGCTCGTCACCCGGCTGCTGCAGTAGCCGTCCCCCGTCCCCGTCCCCGTCCCCGGGCCCGGCGCCGGCCCGGCGCCTGCGCTGGCCAGCGGGATGTACGCCGCGCGGCGTACGGCGTCAGCCTGAAGTGGGATGACGTCCGGTGAGAGCGCGAATACGCTGAACGAGTGTCCGCCCTGTACGCATGGCTGCGCCGCCATCCGCTGCTGGTCGACGGCGTGCTCGCGTTCGTGCTCCTGCTGCTGGGGATTGGGTCGCTGATCGGGGACCCGTTGCTGCGGCTTCCCTTCACGCTGCTCATGGTCGTGCCGGTGGCTTTCCGGCGCAGGAACCCGGTGCTGGCGTTCTCGGTGGCCGTGGCCGGCGGGGCCGGCGAGGTGCTGGCCGGGGGTCGCCCGTCCGGATCTGACCTGGCCATCGTGGTCCTGCTCTACACGCTGGCCGCGTACCGGCCGCGGCGGGAGTCCGTCGCGGGGCTGGCGGTCTGCCTGACCGGCTCGGCGTTCGCCGTCGTGGCCTGGATGCCGGGCGGGAACCGGTGGCTGCAGCAGTTCCTGGCCGCGGGGGTGATATTCGGCGGCGCGGCGCTGATTGCCTGGGTGCTCGGCGACTCGATGCGCTACCGCCGGGCGTACTACCTGGCGCTGGAGGACCGGGCGGCGCGGCTTGAGCGGGAGCGCGATGCCCAGGCCCAGATCGCGGCGGCCGCCGAGCGCGCCAGGATCGCGCGCGAGCTTCATGACGTGGTCGCGCACAACGTCAGCGTGATGGTCGTCCAGGCCGACGGCGCGAGCTACGCGCTCGGATCCGAGCCGGAACGGGCCCGGCAGGCGCTCGGCACCATCGCCGCCACCGGCCGTCAGGCGCTGGCCGAGATGCGGCGCCTGCTCGGCGTGCTGCGGTCCGGCGACGAGCATGCCGAGCTTGCGCCGCTGCCCGGCATTGATCAGCTGCGTGACCTGCTCGACCAGACCAGGGCGGCCGGCCGCACGGTCTCGTTCACCCTGGACGGGACGCCCCGGCCGCTTGCCGAGGGAGTGGGCCTGGCGGCCTACCGGGTGGTCCAGGAGGCACTGACCAACACCCGCAAGCACGGCGGGATCGGGGCGTCGGTGGCCGTGTCGCTGCATTACTCAGCCGATGAGCTGGTGGTGCAGGTGACCGATGACGGGCGCGGCGCGGCGGCCGCCAACGACGGCGCCGGGCTCGGGCTCACCGGGATGCGGGAGCGGGTCGGGCTCTACGGCGGCTCGGTGCAGGCCGGGCCGAGGCAACTCGGCGGGTACCAGTTGACGGCCAGGCTCCCGCTGCACCCCGGTACAGGCGCGGCGGATGGGGCCGTCGCGGCTGAGGGCTCGGTGCGGCTGGGCCCAGTGCGGCTGGAAGGCTCGGTGCGGCTGGAGGGCTCAGTGCGGCTGGAGGCACCACCGGTATGACGAGGTCCGCCGGGACGATGAGGTCCGCCGGGACGATGAGGTCCGCCGGGACGGATGGGCTCGCCGCCACAAAGGGGGCCGCCGCTATGGAGCATGCGCGGCAGGCACTCAGGCCCGGTGCCGCGGCATGACCATCCGGATCGTCCTCGTCGATGACCAGGAGCTTGTCCGGACCGGGTTCCGGATGGTCCTCGACGCGCAGCCGGACATGACCGTGGTCGGCGAGGCCGGCGACGGGCTCGCCGCCGTCGAGTTCGCCCGCACGCACTCGGCGGACGTCATGGTGATGGATGCGCGGATGCCCAGGCTGGACGGGGTGGAGGCGACGCGGCGGATCCGGCTGGCCGGGGACCGCCCCCGGGTGCTGATGCTCACCACGTTCGATCTCGACGAATACGCCTTCGCCGCGCTGAAGGCGGGGGCCAGCGGCTTCCTGCTGAAGGACGTCCCGCCCGAGGAGCTGCTCTTCGCGATCAGGGCAGTCCACTCTGGCGACGCCGTGGTCGCCCCGTCGACCACGCGTCGGCTGATCGACCAGTTCGCTCCCCTGCTGCCGGCCGGGGACGCGCCGCCGCCGCCGGAGCTCTCCTGCCTGACCGAGCGGGAGCGCGAGGTGCTCGGGCACATCGCCCAGGGATTGTCGAACGGCGAGATCGCGCGGCAGCTGTTCGTTTCCGAGGCGACCGTCAAGACCCACGTGGGGCGGATACTGGCCAAGCTTGGCCTGCGTGATCGGGTACAGGCGGTGGTCTTTGCCTACGAGAACGGATTGGTCCGGGCGCGCGGTCCCGGGTAGCGCTGGTGTATCGGATCCCAGCCACGGACGTTCACCAGGTCGGCGGGCGTCCCGCCGAGGAATCCGGCTAGCGCGTCCAGGTGCCAGTGCCAGCCGGCCAGCACCCTGCTGCGATACTCCCTGGCACGGCGGCCTGACTACCTCTTGCGCAGGAGCCCGCGTGGCCAGGTCCCGCAGCGGCTACGCTCCACTACGACCGCAAAAAGGGGGATATAACGTCATGCTGCCCGTTCATAACTTCTCCTACGGCCTGCTCACCCCGGCGCTCGCATACACGATGTCGGTCCTCGGCGCCTTCCTCGGGCTGAGGTGCACCGCGCGGGCCCGCGCCTACACCGGCGCGGCGCGGGCGCGCTGGCTGGTGCTGGCCGCCGTGTCGATCGGGACAACGGGGATCTGGGTCATGCATTTCATCGCCATGCTCGGATTCACCATCCCCGGTGAGGTCATCCGCTACAACGTGCCGGTCACCATCTTGAGCATGCTGATCGCGGTTGCTGTCGTCTGTGTCGGCCTGTTCATCGTCGGGTTCAGCCGCGAAGGCCAGCTCCGGCTGATCATGGGCGGGGTGATAGCCGGCCTCGGCGTCGCCAGCATGCACTACTCGGGAATGGCGGCCATGCGGATGCCCGCCACGATGAGGTAC
Organism: Streptosporangiaceae bacterium; assembly: GCA_035299845.1. Lineage (GTDB taxonomy): Bacteria > Actinomycetota > Actinomycetes > Streptosporangiales > Streptosporangiaceae > Palsa-506. The sequence goes on along the minus strand of DATGVY010000622.1, from coordinate 17,705 downwards.
AGTCCCGGCCTGGTCGCGCTCTCGGTGGTCATCGCCATTGTGGCCGCCACCGCCGCGCTGTGGGCGACGCTGCGGCTGAGCGGCCTCTGGTCCACCCTGGGCGCGGCACTCATCATGGGAGTGGCCGTCAGCGGAATGCACTACACGGGAATGGCGGCCATGCACGTCTACCGCGCACCCCAGGGGACGGGAATGCTCATGGGCGGCGCCACGGCTGAGGGCTTCCTGCTGCCGCTGATTCTCGGAATCAGCATTCTCTCGTTCGTGCTGACCTCGATGATCGCCCTGTCGCCGAACGACGTGGAAATCCGCCACGAGGCCGAGCTGATGGAACGGATCAGCAAGGCCGGCATCGGACCGCGTTAGCCGCTAGGCCTTGCCCTTCGTAGCCTTGCGCAGTGACCAGCCCAGTGCCGCGAGCACGCAGGCTGGCATCAGCCACCAGGCATTGACCCCGAGGTCGTGTGCGAGCACCGCCGTCAGCACCAGCGCCGCCGCGACGGCGAGACCGCCGCGCCAGTCATCACCGATCACGAAGTCGTACCAGAATGCGCCGAACGACCGCAGCCGGGCTATCAACGGACTGCGTCCTCGGGCGGGGCCGCGGTGCGGGCAAGCGCCGGGCTGACCGGAGCGGCACGGCTCGCCGCAGCTGCGGCCGCCCGGGACTGCCGCAGCGCAAGCCCGTAGCCCAGCGACACCAGGCCGATCGCCGGCACGAGCACCAGCAGCGCCGCATCGCCGCCCGGCCAGCGCACGCCGGCGCCCTCCGCACCCCAGAACGTGCCGAACGCCGTCAGCATGATGCCGACCGCGAACTTCATCGTGTTCTCAGGAACGCGCGCCAGCGGCGCGCGCACCGCGACGCCGACCACCGTGACAACGACCACCGCGGCCGCGGCCGCGAGCGCGGCGGCTCCCAGGTCGCCCTGGCTATCGCCGAAGGTGATCGCTATGAAGACCACTTCGAGGCCTTCGAGCAGCACGCCCTTGAAGGAGAGCGTGAAGGCGTACCAGTCGTTCACGCCGCCCCGGCCGCCGCCTTCGGCTGCCCGGGCCGCCGCCACCTCGCGCGCGTACGCGCTGGCCTCGTCATGGCGGTCCTTATAGCCGGAGAAGCGCAGGATGGCCTTCCGCAGCCACTGCAGCCCGAAGGCCGCGAGCAGGGCCCCGACCACCAGGCGCAGCGCACTGAGCGGGATCAGGGCGAGCGCGGGCCCGAGGCCGGCCGTCACCCCGGCGAGCACGATCAGCGCGGCCGCCATGCCCTGGAACGTCGACCGCCATTCCCTGGTCAGGCCGGCCGCCAGCACGATGGTCAGCGCCTCGACCGCCTCGACCAGGCATGCCACGAACACAGTCAGGAACAGCGGGAGCGCGTTCACCTGGCCTCCAGGAACCTGGCGGAAGGGCACCGACGGCTCCACGATACGCGGGCCGGAACCCGTGGCATCGCCTCGCATGGCCGCGCCGTCCCGGCGAGCCGGCCGGCCCCGGGATCTGTGGCTGGCAACCACTAGCACGGGTGATCGGCCCGGCCGCTCAGGCACTAGCATCGGACGGGTGACCACGACCTTACTGACCAGCCAGGCATCCCCGCGCGACACCCAGGCCGACGCCATCATTCTCGGGGTGATCCAGGGACTCGATGGGCCGATGCCCGCCCCGGGAGCGGAAGACGTCGATGCGGCGCTCGACGGTACCCTCGCGGCCACCCTCGCCGTGCTCGGCGCAACGGGCAAGGCCGAGGAGGTAACCAAGATCGCTACTGCCGGGCGGCTGGCCGCCCCGCTGATCGTCGCGGTCGGAATCGGCACCGACGGCGCAAGCCCGGCGTTCGAGCAGGAAGCCCTGGAATTCGAGCCGGAAACCCTGGAATTCGAGCCGGAAGCACTGCGCCGGGCGGCCGGCGCTGGCGTTCGCGCCCTCGGGCAGGGAAAGTCACGACGGATCGCGCTGGCGCTGCCGGCTCGCGATGACGCGGAGGCCGAGGCAGTCGCGCTCGGCGCCCTGCTCGGCAGCTACGCCTTCAGCCGGTACCGCGGCAACGGCGGGCAGGCCGCTGCTCAGATCACGCTCCTCGGCGGCGACTGGCCCGCCGCCATGAACCGCTCCCGGATTCTCGCCGACGCGGTAACGCTCGTGCGTGACCTCGTGAACACGGGCCCCTCGCACCTGGTCCCGGCCATCTTCGCTGCCGAGGCCGAGCGAGTCGCCGGCGCCAGCGGGCTTGAGGTAGCGGTCCTGGACGAAAAGGCGCTGGCTGAAGGTGGTTACGGAGGCATACTCGGCGTCGGCCAGGGCTCAGTGCACCCGCCTCGGCTGGTCCGGCTGGCGTATTCCCATCCCGATGCCGCCAGAACCGTGGTGCTCGCGGGCAAGGGAATCACGTTTGACTCCGGTGGCCTCTCGCTGAAGCCCGCGAAGGGCATGGAGGCGATGAAGTCGGACATGGGCGGCGCGGCGGCCGTCCTCGCTGCTATGCAGGCGATCGCGGCACTCGGGCCGGCGGTGAACGTCGTCGGGTACATGCCGCTCGCCGAGAACATGCCCAGTGGCACCGCGCAGCGTCCGTCCGACGTGATCACGATCTTCGGCGGCACCACGGTCGAGGTGCTGAACACCGACGCCGAGGGGCGCCTTGTGCTGGCTGACGCCCTCGCCAGGTCCGCCGCCGATTCACCGGACCTGCTGATCGACGTCGCCACCCTGACCGGCGCGCAACTCGTCGCGCTCGGCCCGCGGATCAGCGGCGTGATGGCAAATGACGACGCCGTGCGAGATGGCGTGGTGGATGCCTCCCGGCGGGCCGGCGAGGCGGCCTGGCCGATGCCGCTGCCGGAGGAGCTTCGGAAGGGCCTTGACTCGTCCGTCGCCGACCTCGCGAACGTGGCGGCCGAACGGCATGGCGGCATGCTGGTGGCCGGCCTGTTCCTGCGGGAATTCGTGCCGCCCGCGGTTCGCTGGGCACATCTGGACATCGCCGGGCCCTCGTTCCATGAGGGCGAGCCCTACGGGTATACACCGAAAGGCGGGACTGGTGCCGCGGCACGGGCGCTGGTGCAGATCGCGCTGGACGTCGCGGACGGACGGCTGTAGGCACGTTTGCAGGCCTGGACTGGCCGGACCGGGCGAGCTGGCCCGGGCAGGCCCCGGGCTGACTAATTGGACAAGGAGCACATGGTGGTGGCGGACGGCAGCGACTACGACATCGTCATCCTTGGTGGCGGCAGCGGCGGTTATGCATGCGCGCTGCGGGCGGCCGAGCTTGGCCAGCGCGTCGCGCTGATCGAGAGGGGCAAGGTCGGCGGTACCTGCCTGCACCGGGGGTGCATTCCGACGAAGGCGCTGCTGCACGCCGCGGAGATCGCCGACCAGGCGAGGGAGAGCGAGTCCTTCGGCGTGCGGGCCACGCTCGACGGCATCGACATGCCCAGGGTCAACGCCTACAAGGACAAGGTCGTGACCCGGCTCTGGAAGGGCCTGCAGGGCCTGATCGCCTTGCGGCACATCGATGTCATCGAGGGCGAGGGACGGCTGGTGTCACCGACCCAGGTGCGGGTCGGCGACAATGTCATCCAGGGCGGGCACCTCGTCCTGGCCACCGGCTCGGAGGCCCGCAGCCTGCCCGGCCTCGCCATCGACGGCGAGCGCGTGATCACCAGCGATCAGGCGCTCACGCTGGACCGGGTGCCGTCATCGGTGGTGATCCTCGGCGGCGGGGTCATCGGGGTGGAGTTCGCCAGCGTCTGGCGGTCGTTCGGGGCAGAAGTGACGATCGTGGAAATGCTGCCGCATCTGCTGCCTCCGGAGGAGGAGTCCAGTTCCCGGCTGCTGGAGCGCGCCTTCCGGCGGCGCGGCATCGGCCAGAAGCTTGGCGCCAGGTTCGAGGGCGTGAAGGACAATGGGTCGGGCGTGACCGTGACCCTGGAGGGCGGCGCGACGATCGACGCCGAGCTACTGCTCGTCGCGGTCGGCCGCGGACCGGTCTCGGCTGGCCTCGGCTACCAGGAGGCAGGCGTGACAATGGAGCGCGGCTATGTGGCCGTGGATAACCGCTGCCAGACGAACGTGCCGACGATCTCGGCGGTCGGCGACCTCACGCCCGGCCCGCAGCTGGCCCACGTCGGCTTCGCCGAAGGGATCATGGTGGCTGAGCGGCTTGGCGGCCTGGCCGTCACCCCGATCGACTACGACGGGGTCCCGAGGGTCACTTACAGCGATCCGGAGGTCGCGTCGGTGGGCATTACCTCCGCCATCGCGGCGGAACGGGGCATCGAGATCACCGAGTTCACCTACGATCTCGCAGGTAACGGCAAGAGCCAGATCCTGCAGACCCAGGGCGCTGCGAAGATCATCACCACCGCCGGCGGTGGCCCGGTGCTCGGAGTGCACCTCGTCGGCGCGCGCGTCGGCGAGCTGATCGCCGAGGGCCAGCTCATCTACAACTGGGAGGCAACGCCGTCCGACGTCGCCCAGCTCATCCATCCGCATCCGACCCAGTCGGAGGCGCTCGGCGAAGCGCACCTCGCGCTTGCAGGCAAGCCCCTCCACGTGCACTCATAAACCGAGAGCCCGCCCGCCAGGGGCGGGCAGCGCCCGTCGCCACGCACAGCCGTGAGCGTTGAACAGCGAAGGAGTCGCGGAACGCCATGTCGGTCTCCGTATCCATGCCACAGCTCGGCGAGAGCGTCACCGAGGGCACCGTCACGCGCTGGCTGAAGAAGGAAGGCGAGCGCGTCGAGGCCGACGAGCCGCTTCTCGAAGTCTCCACCGACAAGGTCGACACCGAGATACCGTCCCCGGTGTCGGGAATCCTGCGCGGCATCACCGTCGCCGAGGACGAGACGGTCGCAGTCGGCGCGGAACTGGCCGTGATCGACGAGGAAGGCACCGCCGGCGGTGCCGCGGCCGCCTCCGCCGGTGCCGCTGCGGCCGCGGCTGGTGTCGGCGCCGCTACGCCGCCGGACGGCCAGAGCGGCCCGCCGGGGCCGGGCGGCCCGCCGGTCCGGCCCGGCGCGGCCAACGGCGGTCAGCAGGCCGTCTCGCCGCCCGCCGAGACGCCGATCCGGGATGCCCCCGCATACCCGCCCGCGTACGAGCAGCCGGCCTACCCCCCCGCCGCCAGCGAGCCCGGGTATCAGCAGCCGTCCTACCCGCAGCCCCCGGCACCACCACAGCAGCCGGAAAGTGCGCCCCCGGAGGCTGCCGCCCCGCAGGCCGCTCCGGACCAGGCCGCTCTCTCCCAGCAGGCTGCAGCACAGGCAGCCCCGCCACAGGCCGCGCCGCAGCAGGAGACTGCCTACCCGGCCGGCACCGAGGAGGCCGCGGCCGATGCCGGCAGTACGCCGCTGACTTCCGGGACGGACGGCCCCTACGTGACGCCGCTGGTGCGCAAGCTCGCCGCGGAGCACGGGATAGACCTCGGGTCGGTAGCAGGCACCGGAGTTGGCGGGCGCATCCGCAAGCAGGACGTCATCGACGCCGCCCGTGCGCTGCGCGGGCCAGGCGCCGTCGCGGCGACCGGCCAGCCAGGCCAGTCGCCGGCTGCTCAGGCCCCCAGTTCGGCAGCGCCGCCCGTTACGGCCGCGGCCGCCCCGGCCGCCGCCGTCCAGCCCCAGGCCGCCGCGGCGGCAGCCCCGGTCCAGCCGCTCGGTCAGGAAGCCGACCAGGCAGCTTTCGCCAGGCCGGTGATCGTGCCGTCCAGCCTGCGCGGCACCACCGAGCACATGTCACGGGCCCGCCAGCTGATCGCCAAGCGGATGGTCGAGTCCCTGCAGACCTCGGCCCAGCTGACCACCGTGGTCGAGGCCGATGTCACGGCGATCGCCCGGCTCAGGGATCGCGCCAAGGCGGACTTCGAGGCGAGGGAGGGCGTCAAGCTTTCCTTCCTGCCGTTCTTCGCGCTCGCGGCCGTGGAGGCGCTCAAGGTGCACCCACGGCTCAATGCGGTCATCGACACCGCTAGCGCCCAGGTGACCTACCACGACGCGGAGCATCTTGGCATCGCGGTGGACACCGACCGTGGACTGATGGTGCCGGTCATCAGGAAGGCCGGTGACCTCAACATCGCCGGGCTGGCCCGCAAGATCGCTGACCTGGCGCAGCGCACCCGGGCCGGGCGGGTCAGCCCGGATGACCTGTCCGGCGGCACGTTCACCCTGACCAATACGGGCAGCCGCGGCGCGCTCTTCGACACCCCGATCATCAACCAGCCGCAGGTGGCGATCCTCGGTACCGGGACCGTGGTGAAGCGCCCTGTCGTGGTGGAGGATGCAGCGCTCGGCGAGGTGATCACGGTCCGGTCCATGGTCTACCTGGCGCTGACCTACGATCATCGGCTTGTCGACGGCGCAGATGCCGCGCGGTTCCTCGTCACGATGAAGACCCGGCTCGAGGAAGGGGCCTTCGAGACCGAGCTTGGGCTCTAGGGACGGGCGGGCCGGTCCGTGCCGCGGTTGCGGGCAGCGAGTCCGGGCCGCGGGTCCGTGCCGCGGTTGCGGGCAGCGGGTCCGGGCAGCGGGTCCGGGCCGCGGGTGCGGCCCGCCGGAGGAACTGCCGGATGAGCGCTGGCCGCTCCCGGCCAGCCGGATGAGTGCTGGCCGCTCCCGGCCGACCGGATGAGTGCTGACCGTTCCTGGCGAGCGCGACGCGGGAAAGGGACTTTATGCGGGTCATCGTCAGCGGCTCGTCAGGGCTCATTGGCACGGCGCTTGGCGCGAGCCTGGCGAGCACCGGGGACGATGTGGTCCGGCTGGTCCGCCGCCCGCCCAAGGCCTCCGCGGAGATCCAGTGGGACCCGCAGGCGGCAGGGGGCGGGATCGATCCCGCCGCGCTCGACGGCGCCGATGCCGTCGTGCACCTGGCGGGTGCCCCGATCGCGGCCGGTCGCTGGACTGCTGCCCGTAAGCGGGCGATCAGGGACAGCAGGGTGGCCGGCACCACGGCGCTCGTTTCGGCCCTGACCGCAACAGACCACCCGCCTGCCGTGCTGCTCTCCGGATCGGCGATCGGCTATTACGGAGATACCGGCGGGCGCGAGGTCGACGAGTCGGCGCCCGCGGGCACCGGCTTCCTTGCCGACCTGGCCAGGGACTGGGAGGCCGCCGCGGCGCCCGCGGCGGACGCGGGGATCCGGGTGGTGAACTCGCGCACCGGCATCGTGCTCTCCCGCCACGGCGGAGTGCTCGGCCGGCTCCTGCCGATGTTCAGGCTCGGCCTTGGCGCCAGGATCGGATCGGGCACTCAGGTCATGAGCTGGATCATGCTGACCGACATGGTGCGGCTGCTCCGCCTCCTGCTGGAGCGCCCGGACATCGCAGGGCCGGTGAACCTCACCGCGCCGCACCCGGCCACGAACGCCGAGTTCACCGCTGCGCTGGCCGCGGCGGCCGGCCGCAGGGCCAGGCTGGCCATCCCCGCCGCCGCCCTGCAGCTCGGCCTCGGCGAGGTGGCCGGCGAACTGCTGTCCAGCGCACGGGTAATGCCACGCCGCCTGCTGGACGCCGGCGGCGAATCGCTATGGCTCAGCGGCGGCCCCATCGCCGACGCGCTCGCCGCTGAGCTTAGCCAGCGGCGGTCGGCGGCCAGCTGACCGACTCAGTCAGCCAGCCGCCATGCACCGCGATCCACCGCGGGCACATCCGCAGCCGACGCAGGGTGCCCGGGCGCGCCATGGCGCCATGCGGGCCGTCTGGTCAGCCGTCCCGGTCCGCGCCTTCCGGGACCGGCTGATCACAGGCCCGCCACGCGCTGTCGCGAGCCATCGGCGGCATCAGGTCACGAAAGGTCTCGGCCGAGCTGTCACCGAACAGGGGTATCCGCCAGAGCGGCGGCACTCGGCCCGGCCGCCCCTGCCGGGCGGTCACCATGCCGATCGTCAGCCGGAGCAGCCGCCTGGCTCCGTAAATCGCCAGCCCGGCCAGCGGCAGCTCGATCAGGACTGCAGACAGCAGGCTCAGCTGGAACCCGGGCGTGCGCAGGTCAAGCACAACATCGAACCAGGCATCGCAGAGCAGCAGCGTTGCCAGCACGACGAGGCAGACGATCAGCACCTGCCTGCCGCGCCAGGCGGCCCACCCGGTGGCGGCGAGCGCCGCGAGCAGCGCTGTGTCGAAGCCGACCCAGGCACCGCGCCAGCCGCCCGACCGGTAGTACTTCGGCAGCGTGACCGCCAGCACGCCGGTCCAGACGGCCAGGGCTATGCAGCACGCGATGATGATCATCAACACGATCAGGCGGCGGCGCGTGCTGCGCGACGGCCTGGTCCCCAGCCGGCCGGGCGGGCCAGCCGCGTCGATCTCGGCGAGAGCATGCAGGAGCCGGATCCGATCCTGCGGGCTCAGGGCCCGAAGCTCTTTCTCGTCGAACACGACCGGCACCTCCCCTGCCACCTGGCCCAGGCTACTAACGGAGGCAACGGACACAACGGGTGATATATGCCCCCGCTGGCGGGCGGCTACCGCCGGCGCGAGGATTCCTGCCATCCCACGTAGGCTGTCGTCGTGGATGGAGAGCTGATATTCGCCCGCGCGGGGTTCGGCGGCCAGGCGATCGGCTACCTGGACGGCTGGGATCTGCAGCGGCGCCTGCATGAGCGGCGGTGCCGCGGCGAGATACCCGACAGCTGCCTGCTTCTTGAGCACCAGCCCGTGTACACCGCGGGCAAGCGAACCAGCCCGCTGGAGCGCCCGGTCGGCGATCCGGGTGCGCCGGTAATCGACGTCGACCGGGGCGGGAAGATCACCTGGCATGGTCCGGGCCAGCTAGTCGGCTACCCGATCGTCGCCCTCGGTGAGCCGATCGACGTCATCGCTTACGTCCGGTCCCTGGAGGAGGCCCTGATCAGGACCTGCGCCGAATTCCGGGTGGCCGCGACACGGGTGGGCGGGCGAAGCGGCGTCTGGGTGGCCGGCGGCCCCGGCCGGCCAGACCGGAAGGTCGGCGCGATCGGCATCCGGGTGTCCAGGGGCGTCACGATGCACGGTTTCGCCCTCAACTGCGACTGCGACCTGGCCTGGTTCGATCGGATAGTGCCCTGCGGGCTCAGCGACGCGGCGGTGTCCACGCTCTCGGCGGAAGCTGGCCGGCCCGTTCCGGTCGCGGCGGTGCTTGACGTCGTCGAGCGCCATCTTGCCGATGCGCTTGGCGCCAGCAGCTGGCGGCGGGTGGAGGGAACCGACGGGCTTGTCCCGCCCGCCGGGGCCACCGCATCGCCCGCTGCGGACTCGGTGGCCCCGAACCGGGGGCCCGGTAGTAATGGCAGGAAAGCAACGGACATGGCTGACCTGCGCTAACGCTGGGGTCGGTGTCGTCCGCTGGCGCGCGCAGGCGTGATTGACACAGAGATCATTGAACTCCACCCGTTCGTGGCCTTGTCGCGCTAGCCCCGCACATCATGCAAAGTCGCTAGCCCCGCACATCAGGCAAAGTAGTGCCATGGCTGGACCGGGCCTGATCAGGGTCCTCAGCGCAGAATGCCCGGAGCTAGTCAGCTTCATCCGGCATGGGCACTGACCCCGGCTGCCGCCCGGCGGCGCAGCGGGTCCGGCACGACTATGGGCCGCCCGCTCACAGTTCGATGCGATCCCAGGCCTGGCGTTCCGGCAGATCCAGCCCGAAGGTGTCCGGGTTGACGCCGAGCGTCTCGGCAGCCTCCAGCGCAATGCGCTGCACCGCCACCGTCAGCGGAAAGATCGACAGCAGCTCTCCCAGCCCGTCATGGACAACGCGGGTCACCGGGACGCCGGAGCCCTCGGCGGCCTGTGCCACCTCGGCAACCCTCGCCGACCAGGTTCCGCCGCCGTCGAGGGCGACAAGCCGGTCCTGCCGGCCCAGGGCCACCGAGGGGCCGTGCAGGAACTGCTCCACCCCCAGGCCCTCGCTTGCCACGTAGGCGGCCTCGCGGATCTTCAGCGCCCCCTCGGCGGCGGTCCACTGATTGATCCCGCCGCCGGTGAACTCCATCAGCCGCACAGGCGGAGGCGCCAGCTGACGATCTTCGTATTCCGCCCGGTGAGCACGGTCCACGGCCGACGGGATCTCCCCAAGCCCGGGAAGGTCCGCGCCCAGCGCCCGCGCCAGCTGGGCCGCGCGAAGCAGTGCCCCGAGGTGGCTGGCGGTATAGGCCGACGAGCGCTCCCGCTCCACGGTGACCAGGTCGGCGCCTTCCACGCCCACGCCCGAGACCTGGATGACCTCCGCGCCCCGCGACATGGCGCGCTGGCAAGCCTGCGCCGTGTACCGCTTGGCGCCGGTGTGGGTAAAGGCCAGCAGCGCGCCGTCCTCGCCCGGAAGCGGGCCGTCGACAGCCGCATCAGCTGACTGGGCGGCGCAGGCATCGATCCCGGCCGCGCGCAGCAGCGCGGCGGCCTGGCTGGCGGCATGCCAGCTCGTTCCCGTGCCGATCGCCAGCACGCGGCGGCCCCGCAGCCGCTCGGCTACGGCCATGACGGACTCTTCATCATCGATGATCCTCGCCAGCGCCTGAGCCTGCCGGTCCATCGTCTGCCGCATCACGCTGATCCCCGCCGCTGCCGCGGACATGAGGTCCCTCCATTAACTCCTGACCAGGAAACCGCCCTCCGATGCTAGCGGGCGGGCGTAACACACCCTCCCCGCAGGTCAGCGATATTCGTTGTTTTTCTGCGATTACTACCGGAACCCCGAACCCGGCCGCCCGCGCAGGCCAGCCGGTGACCGCCATCAGCTGAGGCGCTCCGGCTGGTAGACCGTGCCGCCTGCGGCGCGCCCGGCGATGGCGGCCGCGATCCGGTCCGCCACGTACCGCGGCGCGTACCGGTCCAGCTGGCCGGGATCGGCGAACTGATAGGCGTCGAGTTCCTCTTCCTGCACGACGATGCGCGTGCCGTTGCTGATGGTGCCGCCGTCAAACACGAAGTGCATGATCGGCCTGGCGTCCAGGCCGTACGGCTGCGACCAGTCCACCGCGAGCAGTGCGCCCACCGGCAGCACCAGGCCCACCTCCTCGGCCACCTCGCGCGCGCAGCCGGCATGCGGCGGCTCGCCGTGCTCGCAGACGCCGCCGGGCAGCGTCCAGTGGTCGCGGTAGTTCGGCTTGACGATGAGCACCTGCCCGGCCGGGTCCGTGATTAGCGCTCCGGCGGCGATCACCACGCCCGGCAGCTGCGCGAACCAGATGTCGTGATCGGTGAAATTCCTGCTCGTCATGGGCGCCCGGCCGAGCCGACGCTGGCTAGGTAGCTGGTCAGCTCTGCGGCCGGCACAGCGGACTGCTCCCCGCTGTCCATGTCACGCACCGTCACCGTGCCCGCTGCGTCCTCCTCGCTGCCGTAGATCAGGCACCAGCGGGCGCCCTGGTCACTGGCCCATTTCAGCTGCCTGCCCAGCCTTCCCGACGCGCCGAGATAGATCCCCGTCCGCAGGCCGGCCGCGCGGGCCGCACCGGCCAGGGCGAAGCTGCGCCCGGCCAGGTCGTCGCTCATGACGGTGACCGCCACGTCCAGCCGACCGCGCCGGCCGGCCTGGCCGCCGGGCATCAGCAGCAGGAGCCGCTCGATGCCCAGCGACCCGCCGGTGCCGGGCAGGTCGGGGCCGCCTAGGTCGGCTATCAGGTGGTCGTAGCGCCCGCCTCCGGCGATCGAGCCAGGCACGCCCGGCGCCGTCGCCTCCCAGATCGGGCCGGTGTAGTAGCTGAGGCCCCGGACCATGCTCGGCGTGAAGGCGATCCGCCCGCGGGGCACCTGGCCGGCCACCAATGACAGCAGCCGGTCAACCTGGTCAAGCCCGGCCGCGCCCTGCTCGCTCAGCTTCAGCGCCGCCCGCACCCGCTCGGCCGAGTCGGGCGCCGCGAGCACTTCCACGAGCTCACCGGCCCGGCCCGCCGCGAGGCCGCGGCTGGCGAGCTCGGCCTCGACATCGGCGGGCGGCAACTTGTCCAGCTTGTCCAGCGTGGCGAGCACGCCCGGCCCGAGATCAGCCGGGACGCCGAAGACCTCTAGCAGGCCGGATAGCACGAGACGGGAGTTCAGCTGGATGGCGAACGCGGGGATGCCCAGCTCACCGAGCACATCGTTCTGCGCGCACAGCACCTCGGCGTCGGCCAGTGGCGACCTGGAGCCCAGCGTGTCAAGGTCGCACTGGACGAATTCACGATAACGGCCCTTGCCCGGCCGGTCGGCCCGCCAGACGGAGCCGATCGCGTACCGCTTGTAGGGCGACGGCAGCTGACTGCCGTAGGCGGCGGCGACCCGCGCCAGCGGGACTGTCAGGTCGTACCTGAGGGCCAGGTCGGCCTCACCGGACGCCTCGTGCTCGCCACGCCGCAGGATCTTGAAGACGAGCTTGTCGCCCTCGTCCCCGTACTTGCCGAGCAGCACGTCCAGCCGCTCGAACGCCGGGGTCTGCAGCGGCTCGAACCCGTAGCCCGTGTACACCGCATGGATCACCGCGAAGGCTCGCTCCCTGGTCTCTAGCTCGGCGGCGAGGAAGTCGCGGGTACCTGACGGGGGGTCGAACTGCATGGGCATGCGCCTATGCTCCCCGACGCGGCCGCGTCCCGTCACATCGGGCCTCATCGGCGCAGGCAATGCCGTGGCCCGAGCACCTCGGCGCAGGTACCTATAAGGTGCTATTGCAAGTAAGTCGCAGCTAGGCCTACGCTAGCGAACGCTGAGGTCTCCAGGGGAAGGTGCCCATAGATGTCCCAGTCGCGTGCCCGGCTTGCGAAGATCCGCGACGGGCTGACTCCGCGCGAGTGGGCACGCGCCGGGGCCATGGCGGGCGTGGTCATCGGCCTGAACGCGGCGGGCTGGGCGATGCTGGCCGCGGCCGTCGCCGGCCATTACCACATCAGCGCGACCAGGATCTTCGGCGTGGGGACGGGGATCCTCGCCTACACCCTGGGCATGCGGCACGCCTTCGACGCGGACCACATCGCGGCGATCGACAACACCACCCGCAAGCTGGTGAATGACGGCAAGCGGCCGCTGTCGGTGGGCTTCTTCTTCTCTCTCGGGCACTCCAGCGTCGTGTTCGCGCTGGCGCTGCTGCTGAACCTCGGCGTCCGCTCCCTGGATAGCCAGGTGCGCAACGGCGGCTCCGGCCTGCACAGCGTCACCGGGATCGTCGGCACGACCGTGTCCGGGACGTTCCTGTACGTCATCGCCGCGCTCAACCTCATCGTGCTGGCCGGCATCGTCAAGGTCTTCCGGGAGATGCGCTCCGGCCGGTACGACGACGAGCAGCTGGAGGAGCAGCTCAACAAGCGCGGCCTGATGAACCGGTTCTTCGGCCCGCTCGCCCGCCGGGTGGACAGCCCGTGGAAGATGTACCCCATCGGCGTGCTGTTCGGCCTCGGGTTCGACACTGCCACGGAGGTCGCGCTGCTCGTGCTGGCCGGCACGGCCGTGGCCAGCGGCCTCCCGTTCTACGCGATCCTGTCATTGCCGATCCTGTTCGCTGCGGGCATGTCGCTGTTCGACACCATCGACGGCTGCTTCATGAACTTCGCCTACGACTGGGCCTTCGCGCGGCCCGTTCGCAAGGTGTTCTACAACCTGACCATCACCGGTCTATCGGTGTTCATCGCCTTGTTCGTCGGTACCATCGAGTTCCTCGCTCTCATCGGCAGCGAGTACAAGCTCAGCGGCGGGTTCTGGGCGTTCATGGCGAACTTCGACATCAATAAGGCCGGGTTCGTGATCGTCGGCATGTTCGCGGGTACCTGGGCCGTCGCCCTGGCCGTCTGGCATTTCGGCAAGATCGAGCAGCGGTGGGACGCCGGCCAGCGCACCGCGAGCGTGCCCGAATAGCAGCGCAGGCGACCGCTTTCAGCTAAGGCCCTGGCCGCGGCCGGCCGGTCCAGGCCGGGCCCTGAGCCCGGGCCAGTTCCTTGATCGCGGAAACAAAGTGGTGCTGTAGCCCCCAAAAGTTTCCGTGATCAAGGAACCGGGCTTCCGCGACGGCGACAGGCGGGGCGGATGTGGCACCAGAGATGTGAGCGGCGGCCTGGCCCGGGGCAGCGCGGGTGACCAACCCGGGGATTCACCACTCTGGCGGCGGCCAGCCGGTCCGGGCCGAATATCTTCCCGGCAGGGTGTCGATTCCCGCTGTCCCTTTTCGTGAACGTGATGAGGGCCGGTATGGTGCCGGCGCAGACGAAGGGAGATCCGGCATGAGGCAGTACTTGCTGGCCGTGCACATGGTCGAAGGGGAGCCCGTCCCGTCGCAGGAGCAGATGCAGCAGGCGTACCGCGCGGTGGACGCCTACAATGCCGAGCTGAAGTCGGCCGGGGCGTGGGTGTTCGCCGGCGGCCTGCACCCGCCGTCGACGGCCACGGTCGTCCGCAGTCAGGGCGGCCAGGTGGTCACCACCGACGGCCCATTCGCCGAGACCAAGGAGCAGCTGGGTGGCTTCTGGGTCATCGAGGCGGCCGACCTGGACGCCGCGCTGGACTGGGCCGCCAAGGGGTCCGCGGCCTGCGGCGGGCCGGTGGAAGTCCGGCCGTTCCAGGACCTCCCGGAGGAGCAGTAGGCCGGTGCCAGAGCCAGCCGCGGACGCCGCCGCGATCGAGCGGGCCTACCGGGAAAGCTCGGGGCGCGCGGTGGCCACCCTGGTCCGCCTCTTCGGTGACATCGACCTGGCCGAGGAGGCGGTCCAGGAGGCCTACGCCGTCGCCGCCGAGCGGTGGCCGGCCGCTGGGGTGCCGCCGAACCCCGGCGGCTGGATCGTCACCACCGCCCGCAACAAGGCCCTGGACCGGCTGCGGCGCGAGTCAGCCCGCTACAGCCGCGAGACACAAGCGGCCCTGCTGAATGCCGGCGCCGAGCCACCGGAGGAGGTGGGGCCGGTGCACGATGACCGGCTGCGGCTGATCTTCACCTGCTGTCACCCCGCCCTGGCCGCCGAGGCCCAGCTTGCGCTGACCCTGCGGCTCATCGCCGGGCTGCGGACCCCGCAGATCGCCCGCGCCTTCCTGCAGCCAGAGGCCACCATCGCCCAGCGGCTGGTCCGGGCCAAGCGCAAGATCCGCGCCGCCGGCATTCCCTACCGGGTCCCCCGCGACGCCGAACTGCCCGACCGGCTCCCGTTCGTGCTGGCGGTCGTCTACCTCATCTTCAACGAGGGACACACCGCCTCGGCCGGCGACGACCTCGGCCGCCAGGAACTGTGCGCCGAGGCCATCCGCCTGGCCCGGCTGCTGGCCGGGCTGATGCCCGATGAGCCCGAGGTCGCCGGCCTGCTGGCCCTGCTGCTGCTGACCGAGGCCCGCCGCCCGGCCCGCACCAGCCCCGACGGCGCGCTCGTCCTGCTCGCCGATCAGGACCGCTCCCGGTGGGACCACGCCATGATCACCGAGGGCCAGGACCTGGTCAGGGCCTGCCTGCGCCGCAACCACCCCGGGCCCTACCAGATCCAGGCCGCGATCAACGCCGTGCACAGCGACGCCCCGACCGCCGCGCAGACGGACTGGGCGCAGATCCTGGCGCTGTATGACCAGCTGACCGCCATCATGCCGACACCCGTCGTCGCCCTCAACCGCTGCGTCGCCGTCGCCGAAACCCGCGGCCCGGCCGCCGCCCTCGAACTTGTCGACCAGCTCAACCTCGACAGCTACCACCTGTACCACTCCACCCGCGCCGACCTGCTCCGCAGGCTCGGCCGCACGCACGCCGCCGCCGCCGCCTACGACCAGGCCATCGCCCGCACCGCCAACCACGCCGAGCAGGCCTTCCTGCAGCACCAGCGCGACAGCCTCTAGCCCGCCGAGGTTGCGGCCGGCGCCGGGCCCGCAGGCCGCCGGGACCGCCAGCGGTGGCAGCTGCCCGGTCGGGACCGGCATAAGCTGGTCACGTGGTACTCGCACCTGACGGACGGCGGATGCTGCGCCTGGAGGCGCGCAACAGCCAGACCCCGATCGAGCGCAAGCCGCCGTGGATCAAGACGCGGCTGCGCACCGGGCCGCATTACAGCGAGCTGAAGCAGCTGGTGCGCAGCGAGGGACTGCACACCGTCTGCGAGGAAGCTGGCTGCCCGAACATCTTCGAATGCTGGGAAGACCGCGAGGCCACCTTCCTGATCGGCGGCGACAAGTGCACCAGGCGCTGTGACTTCTGCCAGATCGCGACCGGCAAGCCTGGCCCGCTGGACGCCGACGAGCCGCGCCGGGTGGCGGAGTCGGTGGCGACCATGGGCCTTCGGTACGCGACCGTCACCGGGGTGGCCCGCGACGACCTGCCGGACGGCGGCGCCTGGCTGTACGCGCAGACCTGCAGGGAAATCCACGCGGCCGTGCCCGGCTGCGGCGTCGAGTTGCTGATCCCCGACTTCGACGCCGAGCCTGCCCGGCTGGCCGAGGTCTTCGCCGCCCGCCCGGAAGTGCTCGCGCACAACATCGAGACGGTGCCGCGGATCTTCCGCCGGATTCGGCCGGGCTTCCGCTACGACCGCTCACTTGAGGTCATCACCCGGGCCCGGCAGGCGGGCCTGATCACCAAGTCCAACCTCATCCTGGGCATGGGCGAGGAGCGGCACGAGGTCAGCGAGGCGATGGCCGACCTGCGCGCCGCCGGGTGCGACCTGCTCACCATCACCCAGTACCTGCGGCCGTCGGTGCGCCATCACCCGGTCGAGCGGTGGCTGCCGCCGCAGGAGTTCGACGAGCTCGGCGCCGAGGCACGCGAGCTCGGCTTCGCCGGCGTCATGGCCGGGCCGCTGGTCCGGTCGTCCTACCGCGCGGGCCGGCTGTACCGCCAGGCGGCCGACCGGCTGGCGGACGTCCGCCAGGCCGCCGGGTCTTCCTGAGAGCCATATCGCACCGCCATTTCGCGCTGCGGCCCGGCTGATCGTATCCTCACCTGCATGGTGAACAAGCCCGGCGCCGCGGCGTCAAAGAAGGCTGCCGCAGACGCGGCTTCGGCCGGTCGTCTTAAGCAGATCGGCATGGTCGCGGGCATCCTCCGCAAGACCAACCCCAAGGCGCTGCCGATCGTGTTCGGCATCGCCATCGGCGTCATCGCGCTGGCGGTGGTCGTCGGCCTGCTCACCGGCACGGCAGTGTTCCTGATCCCGGCGGGAGTGTTCGCCGGGCTGATGGGCGCGATGGTGGCGTTCGGGCGGTTCGCGCAGGCCGCCCAGTACGCGACGATCCAGGGCCAGGCCGGCGCTGCCGCCGCCATCCTGCAGAGCATGCGCGGGAACTGGACGGTAACGCCGGCCATCGCCGCGAACAGGAACATGGACATCGTGCACAGGACGGTCGGCAGGCCCGGCGTCATCCTGGTCGGCGAGGGCTCCCCCAGCCGGCTGCCGAGCCTGCTGGCGGCGGAGAAGAAGAGGGTCTCCAGGGTCGCACTCGACGTGCCGATCTACGACATCCAGGTCGGTGACGAGGACGGCCAGATCCCGATCAAGCGACTGCAGCGGCACATTATGAAGCTGCCCCGCAACCTCAAGGGCCCGGCCGTCCTCGACCTGAACTACCGGCTCAAGGCATTGCCGCAGTCATTGCAGATGCCCAAGGGCCCGATGCCCCGGCAGGGCAGGATGCCCAAGGCGCCGCGGCCAAAGTTCCGCTGAGCACGGGCCGGGCTTCTTTCCGGCCTGAACGGGATCTCCGGCGCCAGTCACCTTCCGCCAGCCAGGCGTCGAGCAGGTAAGTCCCTATCAAGTCGCCGTGGGTGCATGGCCTTGCCGCTCCGGATGGCATCAGATCCGGATGACA
>DATGVY010000621.1:0-4270 GCA_035299845.1 Streptosporangiaceae bacterium | reverse complement strand
GGATGGTCGTGGCCGGGAAAGTCGAAGAACCCGAGCAGGTTGTGGTTCCCGATGTCGAAGAAGAAGTGATTCGAGCCCGCATAGTCGCGGTTCTCCACCAGCTCCACCAGGGGGAATCCGAGGAACTCCTGGTAGAAGCGGATCGTTTCCTCGGTATCGCGGCAGATCAGCGCGAGGTGGTGCACGCCGCGCACGGTGCTGGGTGGCCGATCACTCTGCGGGTGCAGATAGCGCTGGCGCAGCTCATCACGGCGCGCCCTGATGTCCTGTAGTTCCTTGCCTTCTGGCTGTGGCACTGCGACCTCCCTGACGTGGTCCGGCCACACGATTGTCTCTTGGGCCGACCGATCCGGCCACCGCGGTGTCAGGTCAGGCGGCCGTCCAGCCTGCGAGCCAGTGCAGCGGACGACGCAGGGCGGGGGGCACAGGGACGCGGGGCCGGGGCGCGGGCGCGGGTAACGGGCTAGCCGCCGCCTGCCGGCAGGCTCACCTCGTTCAGGCTCATGTGGCGGCGCCGGAACGCCCAGCCCCGCAGCCCCCGGCCCATCTGCGCCAGTGCCGACGGCGGAACCGCCACCACCGGGCAGGTCGCGTGCGCCAGGCAGTAGCGGCTGACCCGGCATGCCGCGATGCGGCCAAGCGCCCCGCGGCGGCCGGCCCCGACCACGATCAGGTCGTCTTCGAAGTTCGCGATTCCCACCAGGACGTTGCCTGGCTCGCCGCGAACCACGATCGGCTCGACATGAACGTCAGCAGGCACGCCTCCGAAGGCTAGCTCTAAGGCGCTCCAGAGCCGCTGCCATGCTGCGTCCTTCCACACTTGGCGCAGGTAGATGGACGGGCCGCTGCGATCGGCGAGGTCACCACCCGGAGGAGTCCAGGCCAGGACAGGAATGAGCGGCGAGTCATGCACGCGGGCCAGGCCCGCTGCATACCTGAGCGCCTGCAGGCTGCCCGGCGACCCGCTGACGCCTGCGAACACCCTTCGTACGCGGGACACGGTAAGGCTCCTTCCGGACGGATCCTACTCGTCTAGTAAACCCCTGCCTGGCAGTGAGCTCGCCGCCGGCACAGCAGGTTCCCGCGCTAGCGGTATCCATGCGCGACAGGTCAGAATCTCAGCGAAGTCCGGCGGCTGCTCCGCGGCCGGCGCTGCCTTGATCATCCGGCGGGTGCCAGCCGGCTGGCTGCCCCATCCGGAGCCGGCAGGCGCCTCAACGGCAACCGCCAGCCCCGCGCACCCGCCGGAACCGGGGACGCAATCTCACCGTCTTGACAGTAACTCTCAAATATATTTAACATTCAATTCAAAGAGACTGTTGAAAGAAGGTGACTCCCATGATCAGCTCGGAAAACCGCCGGTGGTGGGCACTGGGCGCCCTGTCCCTCAGCGTTCTCGTTGTCGGCCTTGACCTGACGGTCCTCAACCTGGCGCTGCCCACGCTCGCCGGCGACCTGCATGCCTCGACCGGCGACCTGCAGTGGTTCATCGACGCCTACAGCCTGGTCCTGGCGGCCGCCTTGCTGCCAGCGGGCCTACTTGGCGATCGGTTCGGCCGCAAGAAGCTGCTGACCGGCGCGCTGGTCCTGTTCGGCGTGGCCTCGCTGGCCTGCGCGTACGCGGGCTCGGCCGGCCAGCTCATCGCGGCGAGGGCAGTGCTCGGGCTGGCCGCGGCGGTCATCCTGCCGCTGTCGCTGGCGGTGCTGCCGGTGCTGTTCTCCGCCGAGGAGAGGCCGCGCGCCATCGCCGCGGTCGGTGGCGCGACGTTCCTCGGCTACCCGATCGGGCCGATCCTCGGCGGCTGGCTGCTTGACCACTTCTGGTGGGGCTCGGTGTTCCTGATCAATATTCCGGTAGTCGTGATCGCCCTGATCGCCGTCACGGTGCTGATGCCAGAATCACGCAGCGAGCAGCGGCCCCGGCTGGACCTGCCCGGGGTGCTGATCTCCAGCGCCGGGCTGACGTTGCTGACCTACGGCGTGATCAAGGCCGGGCAGAACGGATGGAGCGACGGAACCGCCGTAGCCACCATGTCGGCCAGCGCCGTGGTGCTTGCCGGGTTCGTGCTCTGGGAGCGTCACGTCGCCAGGCACGCGAACGGCCAGCCGCTCGTCGACCTGAAGTTGTTCCGGTCGGCCAGCTTCAGCTGGGGCACGGCACTGTCCACGATGGTCTCGTTCGCGCTGTTCGGGATTTTGTTCGGGGTGCCGCAGTACTTCCGGGACGTCCGCGGGCTCGACTCGCTCGGCAGCGGGCTGCGGCTGCTGCCGCTGATCGGCGGCCTCGCGGTCGGCCTCGCCGCCGGGCAGCGGCTGCAGCGTCCGGCCAAGGCGGCGGCCGTCGGCGGCCCGGCTCGCGGCGGCCCGGCTCGCGGCGGCCCGGCTGGCGGCGATGCGGCCGGCCGGCCGCTGGTCAACGCCAAGATCCTGGTCGCCGTCGGGTTCGCGGTGATGGCGGCTGCCCTGGCGGTCGGGGCCGGCACGACCGTGCGCAGCGGCACCGGCTTCGGCGCGGCCTGGTTTGCCGTCACCGGCCTTGGCCTGGGAATCGCGATGCCCACCGCACTGAACGCCGCTCTCAGCGCGCTCTCGTCCGAGCGCAGCGGGTCGGGTTCGGCGCTGATCACCGCAATGCGCCAGGTCGGCGCCACGATCGGGGTAGCAGTCCTGGGGACTGTGCTCGACTCCGTGTACCGGAGCGGACTCTCGGTATCCGGACTTCCGGCCGCCGCGGCTACCGCGGCCCGCAGCAGCGTGGCGGGCGGTGTCGCGGTAGCGCATGCGGTCAGGTCCGCGCCCCTGCTGCATGCCGTGGGTAACGCCTACGTGCATGGCATGGACATCATGCTGTGGGTCTGCGCCGCGATTGCCCT
The DNA here is from genome assembly GCA_035299845.1 of Streptosporangiaceae bacterium. Lineage (GTDB taxonomy): Bacteria > Actinomycetota > Actinomycetes > Streptosporangiales > Streptosporangiaceae > Palsa-506. The sequence continues at coordinate 1,397 of DATGVY010000621.1, read as the reverse complement.
GGTGTCCGCGCTGCTGGGACTGGCGTTCCTGCCGCGCTGGGCCGGGCCGCCGACGGGTGACGCGGCGGTGCTGAATGCGGCAGGCGCGGCGGCCGTGCCGGACGCAGCGGGCGCCCCGGCCGCGGCGGGCGCCCCGGCTGCGCTGAATGCGGCGGACGCTGGTGATCGTCCTGGCGGGGCAGTGCCCGGCGGCGGGGCGGCGGCTGGGCCGCGCGACGCCGCCAGGGCAGAATGACGAGCATGAGTGAGATGGCCGGCCTGGCGGACGTGGTCGACACGGCTGCACCCGGACCGGCAGGGGCCGGACCGGCAGGGGCCGGACCGGCTGCACCCGGCGCGGCAGAGGCCGGCCCGGCAGAGGCCGGCGCGGCAGGGGCCGGCCCGGCAGAGGCCGGCGCGGCCAAGCCGATGGGACTCCGCGAGCGGAAGAAGGCCAAGACCCGGGCTGCCATCAGGCAGCACGCGCTGCGCCTCTTCCGCGAGCGGGGTTACTCGGCGACCACGGTCGAGCAGATCGCGGCGGCAGCCGAGGTCTCACCGGCCACGTTCTTCCGCTACTTCCCGACCAAGGAGGACGTCGTCCTGCAGGACGAGATGGATGTCCTCACGGTCCAGGCGCTGGAGGCGCAGCCCGCCGGGCTCGGGCCGATCGCCGCGATGCGCGGGGCCACCAGGGCAATGCTCGCCGGGCTGAGTTCGGAGGAGCTGGCCCGGCTACAGGAGACCATCGAGCTGAGCATGGCGGTCCCCGAAGTCCGTGCACGGGCGGTGGACGAGTTCACCCGCACCATCGACGTGATGGCGGCCGCCGTGGCGAAGCGCGCCGGGCGCGAGCCTGATGACTTCGCGGCGCGCAACGTGGCCGGCGCCGTCATTGGCGTGATCATGGCGGTCACGCTGCCGTCAACGGACCTGAGCATCACCGCCACGTTCGCGCGGATTGACGCGGCGCTTGCGCATCTTGAGGCGGGCCTGCCGCTCTAGGCCGGCGGAACGCGCTCCGCGCCCGATGGTCGGGGGGGTCGGCCTGCGGGCCGGCCAAGTACGTGACGGCTCTCGATCAGACCGACGGTCGCCCGGGCGGCTTGCTCGTCGGCACGCCCGGCTGCTTCAGTCCCTACCAGGGCGGCCACCGCGGCCGTGCTCCGCCCGGAAGACCCGCTCGTTGCCCGAACCCGCAGGCATCGGCACCGCAGGCATCGGCACCGCAGGCATCGGCACCGTAGGCATCTGGCCGGGTTTCACCAGAACGGGCTGCCGCGCCGCGGGCGGTGACCCACCTGCGCAATCGTGATCTCCGGTAGCCCGCAGGCGCGCGGCGGCATCCTGGTGCGGCCATGCTGCCGCCCGGCGACCTGCTGCCCGGCGACCTGCTGCCCGCCCGGCGAGCTTGTCGC
>DATGVY010000620.1:0-2347 GCA_035299845.1 Streptosporangiaceae bacterium | reverse complement strand
TGGCGGGGTTCTTGCCCGGGATCTGCCGGAGTGTAGAACAGCTCCGAGCCCCAGAAGTGCCGGATCGTCTCGCCGTCGCGGTGAAACACGTTCAGCACGGGCTGCTGGGCGCCGTCGGCCGTCTCGGCCAGGTAGTCGCGGTTGTAGGTGGTGGCGGCCGAGGACAGCAGGCGCAGCCGCCGCCAGCCGCGTTCGGCGGCGAAGGCGAGCAGGCGGTCGAGCGGCGCCTTCGCGGCGACCGAGATGTTGATGTGCTCGGCGGCGTGCTCGGCCGCGCCGTCCAGCTGATCAAGCAGGGCGGTGCACGACGGGCACGGCCCCTCAGCCAAGGGCAGCAGTGCGGTCTGCCCGCCCGGCGGGCCGGGGCTGCTATCGTCAGCGGCGCGGGGAAACATCATGCTGTAAATCACCAGCGAGTTCTTGCCCGGCGCGAACAGCTCGGACAGGCGCAGCCGGGCCGGCGCGCCGCCGGGCCCTAGCCCGACCTTCCTGGGTAAGTTGATCTTGAGGGTCTGAGGCGGGTCACGCAACCGGTCGCCAGCGGGCCTGCCTGCGCAAGCCGCGTGTCGGTGCTGGCATCACCGCGCGAAACAGTGTATTACCCATATATGGCGTCGATCATCGGCAAGAAACGCGGCAACGCGACCTACTACTACCTGGTCGAGTCCGCCCGGGTAAACGGCCAGCCGAGGATCGTCTCGCAGGAATACCTGGGCACCGCGAGCGAGCTAGCCGCCGCGATGCGCGGCGGGGGGCTTGGCCTGCCCGCACGCACCCAGCACAAGGATTTCGGCGCGGTCGCTGCCGCCTGGGGCATGCTGGAGGACCTCGGCGTGGCCGGCATCATCGACGAGGTCGCCGGGGCCCGGCGGTCTGACGCGGGCGCGAGCACGGGCACCTACCTGGCGCTGGCCGCCCTGGGCCGGCTGGTCGCCCCGTGCTCCAAGCTGGCCTTCGCCGACTGGTGGGCCACCACCGCGGCCGGCCGGTTCACCGGGATCGGCGCGCCGGCACTGGACCACCGCCGGTTCTGGGACGCGATGCACGCCGTCGGCCTGGAGGAGCTGGAGGAGATCTCCCGCCGGATCGCGCTGGCCATCGCCGGTGCGTCCGCCGTGGACTGCTCCTCCGTCGCCCTGGACATGACCAACTTCGCCACCTTCATCGATACCGGCAACCAGCGCGCCCCGATCGCCCAGCGCGGCAAGGCCAAGCAGAAGCGCACCGACCTGCGGCTGGCCGGCCTGGGCCTGGTCGTCACCCGCGCCGGCGGGATCCCGCTGACCTGGCACGCCTACCCCGGCGACAAGCCCGACGTCACCCAGTTCCCCGCCATGACCGGCGTCCTGGCCGCCCGGCACGCCGCGATCTGCGCCGCCAGCGGCCAGGAGCCGGCCGAGATGACGGTGGTGTTTGACGCCGGGCAGAACTCGGGCGCCAACTTCGCCCGCCTCGCCGGGACGGGGCTGCGCTACGTCGGGCCGGTGCCCGCCTCCGACTGCCCCGGCCTGACCGGGCTGCCCGCCAGCGCCCGTGCCGTCGTCGATGAGGACCGCTTCGGGGAGCTGACCGCGTCGGACACCCGCCGCGAGGTTTACGGCGCCGGGCGCCGGGCGATCCTGACCCACTCACCCGAGCTGCACGACAAGCAGGCCCGCGGGTTCGCCGGCACCACCCTGGCCAAGGCGGGCCGGAAGCTGGACGAGCTGGCCGCCACCCTCGCCCGCGGCAAGACCCGCCGGCCACGCCAGAAGGTCGAAGCCGAGATCGGCAAGATCCTGCACGACGCCTGGGCGCGCCGCGTCATCGCCTGGCAGCTGGCCGGAGACACCCCCAAGGATCACCGGCTCACCTGGCACATCGACCCCGCCGCCCGCGCCGCCCTGGAAGAGATCTTCGGCAAGCACGTCCTGATCACAGACCACGATGACTGGCCCGCCGCCGAGGTCATCGCCGCCTACCGGTCCCAGTCCGAGGCCGAGTCCTCCTTCCGGCAGATGAAAGACCCCCGCACCGCCTCATTCAGCCCGATGTTCCACTGGACCGAGCACAACATCCGCGTCCACGTCTTCACCTGCGTGCTCGCCCTCCAGCTCGCCCACCTCATGCGGCTGAAAGCTCACCGGGCCGGGCTGGAGCTGTCCGTGCGCGCCCTGCTCGGCGGGCTCGCCGGGATCGGCGAGACCGTCCTGCTCTACCCCGGCGACCGGGGCCGGCCCAGGGCCCACCGCATCCTCACCGACACCACCCCGGTCCAGGACAAGCTCGCAAAGATCTTCGGGCTCGCCCGCTACGCCCCCAGACGGTGACATGGGTAATACACCCAACCGGCCTCGGCGCCACGCTG
>DATGVY010000619.1:0-6777 GCA_035299845.1 Streptosporangiaceae bacterium | reverse complement strand
TGCTGCACGTGGCGCCCGAGGCCGCCGCAGGCGGGCCGCTCGGGCTGGTCTCGACCGGCGACTACGTGATCCTGGATGTGGCGGCCAGGCGGCTGGACGTGGACGTCCCGGCTGCGGAGCTGGCCGGCCGGCGGCCGTCTGCTGCCATGCAGGCCGGTTTCGCTGCGCCGCAGCGGGGCTGGGAGCGGCTGTACGTCGATCACGTCCTGCAGGCCAGTCAGGGCGCTGACCTGGACTTCCTGCTCGGCTCCAGCGGCTCGGAAGTAACCCGCGATTCGCACTGAGCTTTGCATCAACGGCCGGCTGCTGCCTCGTGGCTCACCACGCCTGGTCGTCGGCCGGCTCGGGAACCCGGGGCCCGCCACCGCGATCGGCCCGCACTTCGCGTAAGGGCATCTTCGTGCGGCGGTGCCGTCCGGCCTGGGACGACCGGTCAAGCGCGTCGGGCTGCCGGTCAGCGGCGGGCTCGGCCAGCTGGCCCGACGCAACGCGGCGGACGGCGATGTCCTTGCCGGTGACCGACATGTAGGCAACCAGCCCCGCGATGATGACCGTGGAGTACAGGCTGACCGCTCCGTGGCCCAGCCCGAGGCCGCTCGCGCTGTGCGGCCATGCCAGCCAGTCCGCGAAGGAAGCCCCGAGCGGCCGCGTCACGATGTAGGCAAACCAGAACGCCGCGATCGCGTTCATCCCGAACCGCCAGTGCGCCACGGCTGGAATCGTGATCACCACGAGGAACATGACGCCCGAGCCGAAGTAGCCCAGCCCGACGGTCCTGGCCGTCCAGTCGCCTGCTGCAGTTCCGAGCGCGAACGTGGCCAGCACGGTGGCCCAGTAGAACGTCTCGCGCCGCCGGGTGTAGATGCTGTGGATGGACAGCGTTCCCTCAGATCTGCGCCACGCTACGAAGATGAGGGCCAGCACGACGGCGTAGAACACGGAGGACGCCCAGTACGGGACGTGCAGCCCGACGTGCAGCACGTCAGCCGCCATCGTGCCGAATACGGCGACCATGGCGACGGCCAGCCAGTAGATCCACGTCACGTAGCGGCGGAAGAACTGCAGGGCCATCGCAGCCACGAAGGCCGTGAAGCCGAACACAACCGCGATCTCCCGGTTGAAGTGGTGGACCAGGTAGTCCGACGTCGCCTCGCCCATGCCGGTGGTGAGCACCTTGGTAATCCAGAAGTAGACGGTCACTTCCGGAACCTTGCTGAGCGGGTGCCGCGCTGAAGCCACGGGCCGGGTGCGCCGGAGTTCGCCTGCCGCCATGCCGGCCATTATGGCAAAACGCATCGCATGCGAGAGCCGACGCGGGCCCCAGCTGACCCGCTCATTGGAAAAACGAGAACTATTCATACGACAGGGACGGGGCCGGTGCCGTCGCCCGGGCGCGGCACCGCCGGCTGGCTGGAGCGGCGACTCGGCCGGCGAGGAGACCGGCGGCGGTGTAGCGGCGAAGACTGGTCAGCGCGGGGCCCGCAGCCCGTCAACGGCCGGGGCCGTCGGCCGGAATGCTTTCCAGCGCGCCATCCAATCCCGCCATGCCGAGTTCTGACAGCAGGTCAAGGGCCTGCTGATAGTGCACCCCGGCGCGGGCGCAGATGCCGAACGAGCGCTCTCCGATCTGGTCGAGGGCGAGCAGCTCGGCCGGCTGCAGCATGGCGGTGTGGCACATGATCGTGTTCACGGTCGCGCTGGCGTCGATGGTGTCGGTGCTGTAGAGCCTGCGGCCGGCCCGGATGGCGGTGACCTCGGCCGCGCACAGGAGCCTGGCGCCTGACCGCAAGGGCATGTCGCTACCCTGCCATGGCATGGCTGGCCTCCTGGGCTGCCGCAGCCGGGGCGACATTGTCCGGCTTCTCAGCGGCCGCGGGGCAGGAGCCGCCACGGCAGCTTGGCCGGAAGCAGTTCAGCACCGTGACCACCCCTCCTGCTGGTCTGCGTAAGGCAGACCCTAGGCAGCGGCCGCACAGCGCTGACAGTAGGGAGAACTCCCTATTACGAAACCGGCGGCAGCTGGTCTCGTCCACGCGGGCATCTCGCCCGGGCGATAAGCGGCTAACCCGAGCTGACGAGTCCGTGCTCCAGCGCGAAGAGCGTCGCGCCAGCCCGGGTGGACACGCCGACCTTGCCGTACAGGCGCTGGATGTGGTGGTCACAGGTCTTCGGGGAGATCCCCAGCCGGCGGGCAACCTGCTTGGTGGCGAGCCCGCGGGCGATAAGGCCAAGCACCTCGCACTCGCGCTCGGACAGCCCGGCGGGCCGGCGCACTGGCCGGCGGGCCTCGCCTGCGGCGGTCAGCACGGCGTTCACCGCATCCGGCGCGAGCCTGCCCTCCTGCGCGTCCCGGCACAGTTCGTCCGCCGCGGCCTTCGGTGACAGCGCCGGCCGGTGCGCCCGCAGCTCCCGCATCGCCTGGTAGCAGTCCGCCGCCGCCAGCAGCCAGGCCGTGAGCGGCAGGTCACCAGCCCTGCTCCCCCGGTGATAGCCGGACCCATCGCAGCGCTCGCCGTGTGACCCGGCAAGACGGGCCAGCGGGCGCAGCCCGGCGGCGGCGTCCAGCACTCGCTCGCTGTGGTAGGCGTGCAGCCGCACCTGCTCGCGCTCGCCGCGGGTCAGCGGGCCCGGCTTGGCCCACACGTTGACCGGCACAGTGACGCGGCCGATATCGTGCACCAGCGCCGCCCGGCGGAGCAGCAGCACGTCCGCGGCGGCCAGCCCGGCGACAATGGCGGACTCCTCGGCAAGCTGGGCAACCCCGCGGGAGTGCCCGATCGTCCACATGCTTTTCAGGTCGGCGAAATCCGCGACGGCCGACAGGCAGGCATCGAGCCGTTCCTCACCCACCACCGGCTGCGGGCCAGGCTCGGCGAGCATCGCGTCCGCCCAGATGGATGGTGCGTCCAGGCCTTCATACACGTGATCACCGAGTGCCAGGCAGGCTGCCACCGCCTCCGGGTCCAGCCCCGACCCGGCGCGCTCGGCCAGGATGCGGTTGGCAAGCGCGGTACCACCGTGCTGCCAGGCCATATCCGCGTCCTGCGCCACCTGCATCAGCCGCACCGCCAGCGGGATCTGCCCGCCGCGCAGATCTCCTGGCATCCCCTTGCCGTCCCAGCGCTCATACAGGTGCCGCAGCGCCAGCTGAATCTGCTCGGAGAAGCCCATCCGCGCGCCCAGCAACCGGGCGACGTCGCAATGGCTGGCCGCCCACTTGCGGAACTCCGCCACGCCGCCAAATGCCGACCTGGCCATCACCGCTGCGCGCGCAAGCGGCGCACTCCCCGGGTGAGCGACTCGCGTCGCCGTGCTGACTAACTCCAGCCGGGACCCGAAGGCTGCTGCCATCATCCGCGGCCGCGCCGCGAGCTCATCCCCGAAGAACCGCGCGTCGATCTCGCTCTCGGCCGTGCACCCGGCGAAATGAAGCACGCCCGTATAGAAGACGGTCACCTGATCGTCTTCTGGCAGGCCCATCGCCTGAGCCGTCCGCAAGGCCAGCATCGCGGTGCGCAGCCCGTGCTCCAGCGGCTGGCCCATCGCCAGGTCAGTCGCCAGCGACAGCACCCCGACGGCCTCGGCCAGCCGCAACGGGCGGGCGAGCTCAGTCATCCGCACCGGTCCCAGGGGCTCGCGCGGCTCGATATGGCCTGCGGGGAACGCAGTCTCAGCACATCGGCCGTGATCCCTGCAAGCAAGTCTTACATCGCGCCGGGTTGCTGCGGGCTCCCGGCACGAGATTCAGCCCTCCCGCGCACCCGGGACCGGAAGGCTGGCCGAACGGCTCACCTCCGGCGCGCCGGAATGCACGCTCGCCCTGGCGCCGATGCCCGCGTCGTCCGGCGGCCGTACCGGCGCGGCGCGGCGCCGCGCGCCCGGCAGTCTCCGGTCTCCGGCGTCGGCCAGCCGTATCAGTGCGCGCTTGAGCCGCGGCCCGAACGGCACCTCCACGAGGCGGTGGATCGCGTAGGCCGCGCAGCCCATGCCAGTGACCATCGCCACCAGCAGCACCCAGCGGTTCGCCGCGCCGCCGAGGAGGTTGAAGAGCACGAACCCGTTGTATGCGTGTATCAGGTAAAGCGGGTACGTCAGCGCGCCGGCTACGGCGAACCATGGTCGCCCGAGCCGCCTGGTGACGCGGAATGCGATGAGCGTCGTGACGACGAAGATGACCGTGATGACGGCGACGATGACCGGTGGGTGCAGGGCCTGGTGGTAGCGGTCGGAGACGCGGTGCGCAAAGTTGATCGCCTGGTAAACGGCGTTGCCGTAGGCGATCGCCAAGACGGCGCCGAGCGGCCAGGAGAAGCCCGTGCGGTAGATCAGGCACAGCGCCATGCCGGCGATGAAGTAATGCGACCACTGCGACTGCACGATCAGGTCGATCTTGCCGGCCGGGCCGGCCGGCAGGACGCGTGCCTCCATCACTGCCGTCGCGGCGAGCCACAGCCATAGCACCGTGATGACCCGCACCCTCGTGATCCCGGTCCATGCGAGCACGAATACGAGCAGGTAGAACCGGATCTCTGCCCACAGCGTCCAGTAGACGACATCGACGTTCCCGATATTGGGCAGCGCGTTGAACATCGTCAGGTTCGCGACGTACTGCGTCGGCGTGACCTTGAACAGTCCGTGGCTGAGCGTGATCGCGACGATCGCGGTGATGGTAACGGCCACCCAGTACGCCGGGTAGAGGCGGACGATCCGGGAGATGACGAACTCGTGCGGACGCCGCCCCCACGCGCTCAGCAGGACGACGAAGCCGCTGATGACGAAGAACATGTCGACGCCGAGATAGCCATAGCGAGTGACGGTGCTGACGGCCGGGAATGCGATGGCGGTGAGGTGCCTGGCGTAGCCGGAAAACGTGTAGTGGTAGAGGACGACCGCCAGCGCGGCAGTGATGCGCAGCAGGTCGATCTCGTAGAGGCGGTCACGGCCGGCCGGGACGCCGGCCTTTCGCTGCCCGGCCCGGTGCCGGCCGCGCTGGCGACGGCCGGCCAGCGCGCCGGGTTCGTATCCGGCGCCCCGCGGCTGCGCGCCCACGAGTAGCGGCTGGCCGGTCACCGCGGAAACTCCACGGCGGGCCTCGCGAGAGAACTCTTCAGATGCATTGCCGAGATAACTTACCTGGTCATCCGTCCGTATTTTCCCAAGGGCGGACCGCCGTTCCGCAAAGGTGCGGCTAAATCGATAGCTGTCCGGATACCTCCGCGACAGCACCGCGAGCGCGGGTTGCAGGACCGCGGCCGATGGCCGACAGTCGTAAGTCATGAAGACCATGACATTTCACGTGCGGACCGGCAGTCGCGACTCCGTGCGTGACATCACGGCGCAGTGCGAGGAGTACGCCCGTGCGTCGTCGGGGGGCGGCGGCGGCCTGCTGCATGTGTTCGTCCCGCACGCGACCGCCGGCGTGGCGGTGATGGAACTGCACGCGGGCAGCGACGCCGACCTGCTGGCCTCGCTCTCGCAGATGCTGCCCGCCGACGGCCGGTGGCAGCACGCACACGGGTCGCCCGGCCATGGCCGCTCGCACGTGCTGCCGGCGTTCGTGGCGCCGTTCACCGTGCTGCCCGTGGTGGCCGGATCGCTCGCGCTCGGCAGATGGCAGTCGGTGGCCCTCGTCGACATCAACGCGGACAACCAGGACCGGCAGGTGCGGCTGTCCTTCCTTGAGGGCTGATGCGGCCGTTCCCCGGCTGACGCGGCCCGGGTAGCGTCGCAGGGGTGTGCCTTCTCATCGCGCTGTCCGGGGTGCTGGCCGACGCGCCGCTGCTGATGGCGGCGAACCGGGACGAGTCCTATGCGCGCCCCGCGGAGGTGATCACCGTGCTGCGCGATGGCGGTCCGCGGATTCTCGGCGGCCGGGACCTGGTGGCCGGCGGGACCTGGCTGGCGGTCAACGAACATGGCCTGGTGGCAGGCCTGACGAATCAGCCGACAGGCCAGGCGCGGGACGACACCAGGCGGTCGCGCGGCGAGCTTCCGCTCGCGTTCGCCGCCTACCCGGATGCCGTCACCGCCGTCGCCAAGGTCTGCGCGGGGCTGGACCCGTCGGCCTACAACCCCTGCTGGCTGCTCGTCGGCGACCGGCGGTCGCTGTTCTCGGTCGGGCTGACCAGCGGCCGCCATCCGGTGGTCCGCCAGCTGCCACCGGGCAGCTACGTACTGGAGAACGTGCCACTTGACGACTACTCGGCCAAGGCGCAGCAGGTCACGGAGATGGTGGCGGCCGGGATCGCCGGGAAGACCGGGGGAAACGGGGCCAGCGGCGTCCATGAGGCTGGCAAAACTGCAGGGACGCACGGGGTCAGCGAAAGAGACGAGCCCAGCGGCGGCGATGCCGCCGGGATGGGCAGCGCCGAGCGGGCGCTGGCCGCGGTGCTGCGTGATCACCGGCCCGCCATCGGGCCGCAGGTGCCCGCCGCCGGGGGGCAGGCCCGCCCGGCTGAGCTGTCGGCCGCCTGCGTGCACACCGCCAGTTACGGTACCCGGTCAGCCATGATCGTCAGCGTCGGCGTCACCGGGCTGCCGCGGGTCCTCGTGACCGGCGGCCCGCCCTGCCAGGCACCCTTCCAGGACGCGACCGGCCTGTGGGCTGCACCCGGCCGGGATTCCACCCGTTGAACACGGTGTTCAACGGCACCCGTCGAACACTCAATACCTCCAGGACTCTGATGCTCTGGAATCTCGCAGGCAGAGAGACGGAGACGGACAGGGGCAGCAAGCGGGCACTCATATCGACCAGGCTGAGTCACTTCACTGATGAGT
>DATGVY010000618.1:0-5336 GCA_035299845.1 Streptosporangiaceae bacterium | reverse complement strand
TCCGGCGCCATGTTCGAGATCACCCGCCAGGTGTCCGGTGCGGTCACGGTGAACTCGAATCGGGCCTTCAGGTCAGGCTGGTCGAAGCACGCGTAGATCCGGTGCGCGTCGAAGGTCTCCAGGTCGGAGTAGAGGTAGACGCCCTTGTCCGCCGGGTCGGTGAACCGGTGCAGCCCCTCGCCGGTGCGCGAGTAGGCGCAATCGGCGACGACCGTGAGCTCGTTGGCGGCGGCCAGGCCGTCCAGCGTGATCCGGTGCCCGGTGAAGTTCTCGTGGCCGACTTGGCCGCCGTTCAACGTGATCTCGCGGATCTCCGGCGCGGTGAGGTCGATGAAGGACGACGCGCCCGGGCGGGCGGCGCGGAAGGTGACGGTGGTCCGTGACCTAAACGTCGCCTCGCCGCCGGTCAGGTCGAGATCGATGCGGTAGGACTCGACCTCGATCAGCCGCGCGCGTTCGCGCGCCTCTTCGCGGGTCAGGTTGCTCGCCACTGTGCGTGCCCCTTCCGTGGGCTGGCCGTCCCGGCATGATCCCATGCCGCCCGCCGGAATGCCCAGGCCCGTCCGCTGGTTGTCAAATCTCGGGACGCTGGCGCCTGCCGCGCCTGGCGTGTGCGGCTCCGGCGCTGGGTCCTGAGCCTGACCAGATGTTTCCTCGGCCCGGCCGGTGTCCAGGAGCCTCACCCCGATGCCGAGGAGCCCTTACCCCGAGGAGAACGCATGGCCGAGCAGGAACCCATCCCGGTCGATTTCTGGTTTGACCCGCTGTGTCCCTGGGCCTGGATCACGTCGCGGTGGCTGCTCGAGGTCGAGAAGCAGCGGCCGGTCGTTCCCCGCTGGCACGTGATGAGCCTGGCCGTGCTGAACGAGAACAAAGAGGACCTGCCGGACCGGTATAAGGAGTCGATGTCCAAGGCGTGGGGCCCGGTCCGGGTCTGCATCGCGGCGGAGCAGAAGCTCGGGCCCGACGTCCTCGGCCCCTTGTACACCGCGATCGGCACGCGCTTCCACCACGAGAAGGCGGAACGTGACCGGGCGACCATCGAGGCCGCGCTGGCCGAGGTCGGGCTGCCCGCCGAGCTGGCCGACGCCATGGACTCGACCGACTACGACGAGGCGCTGCGGGCGTCCCACTGCAACGGCATGGACCGGGTCGGCTACGAGGTGGGCACGCCGGTGATCGCCGTCGGCGACCTGGCGATCTTCGGGCCGGTCGTGTCCCCGATTCCGCGCGGCGAGGCCGCGGCCAGGCTCTGGGACGGCGTGCTGCTCATCGCGGGCACGGACGGGTTCTTCGAGATGAAGCGCAGCCGCACCAGGGACCCTGTCTTCGACTGACCCGGTGCGGTGATGCCCGCCGCTGCCGGCGTATTACCGCGAGATCTCCAGGTGGGCGGAGGAGCTGCTCCTGGCCGGGCCGTGCTTGTCGCCGGCTCTTCCGCCGTTTACCGCGAGATCTCCAGGTGGGCGGAGGAGCTGCTCCTGGCCGGGCGGTGCTTGTAGCCTGCTGTTCCGCCGTGCCCGGCACCGCGCTGGCCTGGTCGGCCGTAGCTGTGGCGATTGCCTTTGCCGTGGCTGTCGATGTGCCCCTTCGCCGGGACCGCACCGCTGGTCCGCGCCATCGGCGCAGTCGCTACGGCCACCATCATGACGGCGGCGATGACAATGAAGAGGCCAGCGAGCCAGACGACGACGATCAGGAAGAGCTTCATGGCCCGGTGCGCGCGGACGCGCAGCGGCACGTTCCCGCTGAGCGTGACGGCGTGCTGAGGAGCGCGGGATGACCGTGGATGCAACGCGTGCGGTGGCTGTTGAGACATCCGGTACCTTCAGGTGCGTGTTTCGTTTCTGTCACGGAAAGTGACAAGATCCTTTCGTGACTTACCGAGAGCGTTGTATCACGAAATGAAATGACCCCCAGGGGTTACTCTTGTTTTGCCTGCTAAATGGCTTGCGCCGAGAGAGTTCCCGTGGGATTGCACGGGCGAATGCGGTCGGCATTAGGGACGCTGTGAGGTGAGTGGTCGCAATTTCAACTGTTTGTCAGCAACTATCTCTACAGTCTGTAATCTCCCGGAAGGAGACCCGGTGGCGCTGGCCGACCGGCTGGCAGGGAGAAGGCCTGCGGCCGCCGTCAGCCAGCCGGCGGGCTTGCTGACCCGCGGCTCTTGCCGGGTGGATGTGATGAGCGAGGATGGTCGCATGCGCAGCAACTACATCGGCGGGGCCTGGACCTCGTCGGCGAGTGAGTCAGCCATCGACGTGGTGAACCCCGCGACCGAGGAAGTAATCGACCGTGTTCCCGCCGGTCACCCGGCTGATGTCGACGCCGCCGTAGGTGCGGCCCGGGCGGCGTTCCCGGCCTGGTCGGCGACGCCCGTCGCCGAGCGGGCCCGTCACCTCGACGCGGCACGTGAACTGCTGGCGGAACGGGCGGATGCGGTGGCCGCGGTAATTGCCGCCGACATGGGCGCACCGATTGGCTTCGCCCGCAAGGTCCAGGTCGGCACGCCGCTTGCCGTGCTCGCCAGCTACGTGGAGCTGCTTTCCTCCTATGACTTCGGCGGCGAGCGGGTGGGCAATTCGCTGATCGTGCGCGAGCCGGCCGGTGTCGCCGGAGCGATCACCCCATGGAACTACCCGCTGTACCAGATAGTGAACAAGGTGGCCGCCGCGCTCGCCGCCGGATGCCCAGTTGTGCTGAAGCCGAGCGAGGTGGCGCCGCTCGCCGCCTATGAGCTTGCGGCCATCTTCCACGAGACGAAGCTGCCCGCTGGCGTATTCAACCTGGTAAGCGGAAGCGGAGCGGTGGTCGGCGAGGCTATCGCGGGTCATCCGGGCATCGACATCGTGTCCTTTACCGGTTCGGCAAGGGCCGGCGCCAGAGTCGCCGAGGTCGCCGCGGCGACAGTCAAGCGGGTCACGCTCGAGCTGGGCGGCAAGTCGGCGAACGTGATCCTGCCCGACGCCGACCTGGCCACCGCGGTCAAGGTCGGGGTCGCCAAGGCGTTCATTAACTCGGGCCAGACCTGCAACGCGCTCACCCGGATGCTGGTCCACCGCGACAGCTACGACGAGGCGGTCGGCCAGGCGGCCAAGAACGCTGGTCGTTACACGACGGGCGATCCGCTCGCCGAGGGCATCCGGCTCGGCCCGCTGGTTTCCGCGGTCCAGCGGGACAGGGTGCGGGGGTACATCGAGCGCGGCATGGCCGAGGGCGCCCGGCTGGCCGCCGGCGGCCCCCAGCCCCCGGCGGGACTGGACACCGGTTACTACGTGCAGCCGACGGTCTTCGCCGACGTCACGCCGGAGATGGCCATCGCGCAGGAGGAGATCTTCGGGCCGGTGCTCTCGGTGATTCCCTACTCATCCGAGGACGAGGCGGTCGAGATCGCCAACGGCACCCCGTACGGCCTGGCTGCCGCCGTGTGGTCAGCGGATCAGGATCACGCCGTTGCCGTGGCCAGGCGACTGCGGGCCGGGCAGGTCGAAGTGAATGGCGGGGCGTGGAATGTGGCCGCGCCGTTCGGCGGGTTCGGCCAGTCGGGGTACGGGCGGGAACTTGGCGCGTACGGCCTGGAGGAGTACTTGGAGGTGAAGGCGCTGCAGTTCTGAGCGCGTCTGCCAGACTGGCCCCCGTGCGCGTATACCTCGGATCCGATCATGCTGGCTATGAGCTGAAGGCCCGTCTCGCCGACTGGCTGACCGCTGCCGGGCACGACCCGGTGGACTGCGGCCCTGACAAGCTGGACGATGAGGATGACTACCCGCCGTATGTCATGCGCGCGGCCAGCGCCACCATCGCCGATCCAGGCAGCCTCGGGATCGTCATCGGCGGATCCGGCAACGGCGAGCAGATCGCGGCCAACAAGATTCGCGGTGTGCGCGCGGCTCTGGCCTGGAACGAGGAGACGGCGCGGCTGGCCCGCCTGCACAATGACGCCAACGTGCTCAGCATCGGCGCGCGTGAGCAGCCCATCGAGCAGGCGATCACGTTCGCGGAGGTTTTCGTCGGTACCGCGTTCTCCGGCGCGTCCCGGCATGCCCGGCGGCTGAGGATGATCGCTGACTACGAGGCAACAGGGAATCTGCCCCCGCTGCCCGGCACGTAGCGCCGATTTGCCGGGCTACCGCCCGGCAGGCGGAGGCCTGCGGCGAGGCGCGGGCCTGCCACGCTCAGCGACGCGGGCCTGCCCCGCTCAGCGGCGCGGGCTCAGCGGCGCGAGCGGCCCCGGCCGCGCCGCCGGGATCCAGCCGTCGGCACCGCACGGAAACCGGCTGCCTGCCGCCGGGATTTGCCGGGCGCGGCTGACTGGTCTCCCGCGTCCGACGCATTCACCGGGGTTACGGCGCGCGGCAGGACGGCGGCCGCCGGGGTGCCGGCCGGGGCCTGGACCGGCTGGCTTGCAGTGGCGCCGCCCGGTGCCGGCCGGCCGGCAGGCCGGGCGATGCGCCCGGAGCCGGGCAGGTCCGGCCGGGCGGCGCCACCGCGCGGGCCACCGCGGCGGGCGGCTGGTCCCGGGCTGGCCGAACCGGGACCGGCATCCGCCGCCGCTGCCGCGGCCATATCCTCCGGCTGCGGCCGGGACACGTCCCTGGCCCGCATCGCGGAATCCACCGTTACCTTCATCACTGGCATCACGGCCTCCCCGCCAAGTCTCGCACGGGCATCACCTCGGGCAAGCTCGCCAAGGACGATCCCCGGTGCCGAGCGCTCGCCAAGGACGATCCCCGTGCCGGGCGAAGGCAACGGCCAGGTCAGAAGATCATCGGGCTCCAGGGCGGCGGATCCCACGACATGGCCGCGGAAAGCTCGGCCAGTGCTCCTGGCCTGGCCTCGGTGGCCAGCCCGGCACGGGCCAGCGCGCCCAGCCCGGTGCCGCCCAGGTAGGCGGCGCCGAGCGACTGAACCGGCAGCACTACATCGGCTGACGCGGACGTCCGGTCGCAGCTTGCCCGGGCCTGCGCCGGGCTGGCCTGCGCTGTGCTGGCCTGCGCTGTGCTGGCCTGCGCCGGGCTGGCCTGCGCCGGGCTGGCCTGCAGCCGCCACCGGCCCGCGTTCTGCGGCAGGAGTTCATCGGTCACGTCGATGACGACGTCGACCGCGCGGGCATACTGCCGCTGGGCCAGTGCCCGGCCCACGTCCACCAGGCGAATCCAGAGCCCGTCGACGAGCTGCGTGCGGGCCCGGCGGATGTCGGCGAGCAGGTAGAGCAGCGGGTCGTCGACGGGCCGCAGCCGCGCCCTGACCTCGCCGACCAGGTCCCGGCTCAGCAAGTCGCCCCAGAGTGCCGTGGCCGCCGCCGGATCGAGGGCGATCATCTCCCTGACGTTCAG
>DATGVY010000617.1:0-11310 GCA_035299845.1 Streptosporangiaceae bacterium | reverse complement strand
GGCGCGGCCAGTCCGGCCCGCCGGGCCGGGGTGTCGTAGAGCCGGAACATGGAGTCAGCCTAGGGGCCTGCCCGGCGTGCCCGGTCCGGCCCGCCGGCTCAGGTCAGCTAGCCCGGGCCAGCTAGTCCGGGCTCGCTAGTCCGGGCCCGCTTAGCTCAGACCCGTCTGCCCGGGCCAGCTCAGCCAGGCCGGATCTGAGGTCAGCCCAACTCGGCCAGCCGCGCGACGGCGGCATCGATCCGCTCGTCGGTGGCGGTGAGCGCCACCCGCACGTGCCGCTGGCCGTCCGGCCCGTAGAACTCGCCCGGCGCAACCAGGATCCCGGCTGCGGCGAGCACCAGCACCGACTCCCAGCAGTCGTGCGCGGGATGGGCAGCCCACAGGTAGAGCCCGGCCTCCGAATGCGTGACCACCCAGCCCGCCGACTCGAGCGCTGGCCGGAGCCGGCCGCGGCGGGCGGCGTACCTCGCCCGCTGGGCCTCGGCGTGCTCGTCGTCGCCGAGCGCCGCGGCCATGGCGGCCTGGACAGGGGCGGGCATGAGCAGTCCGGCGTGCTTGCGTATCTCCAGCAGTTCCCGCACGAGCGAGGAATCGCCGGTGACGAAGCCAGCGCGGTAGCCGGCCATGTTGGAGCGCTTGGACAGCGAGTGCACGGCGAGCAGCCCCTGGTGCGAGCCGTCGCAGGCATCGGGATGCAGCACGGACACGGGCGTGGCGTCCCAGCCGAACCCGAGGTAGCACTCATCAGAGGCGACGATCGTGCCCCGCTCCCTGGCCCAGGACAGGACCTTCCGCAGGTGCTCGGCGGGCAGTACCTGGCCGGTCGGGTTGGACGGAGAGTTCAGCCAGGCCAGCCGTACCCGCTCGGGGCCGAGCTCAAGTGTCCCCTCGGCGGCCAGCGGCCGCGCGCCGGCCAGCAGGGCGCCGACGTGGTACGTCGGGTAGGCCAGGCGCGGATACGTCACCAGGTCATCCGGCCCGCAGCCGAGCACCGTCGGCAGCGACGAGATCAGCTCCTTGGTCCCGATCACCGGCAGCACCGCATCCGGGTCCACGGTCACGCCGTGGCGGCGCGCCAGCCAGGCCGCGGCCGCCTCGCGCAGCGCGGGCGTCCCGGCCGCAACCGGGTACCCGGGCGAGTCCGAGGCCCTGGCCAGCGCATTACGGACCATGTCAGGTACCGGGTCGACCGGGGTGCCGACGGAGAGGTCCACGATCCCGCCGGGATGGGCCGCGGCCTTCGCCTTGGCAGGCTCAAGCGCGTCCCACGGGAACCGGGGCAGCCGCGAGGCCAGGCTCAATGCACCTGCGGCGGCAGCGCGGCGATCAGCGGGTGGTCCTTGCCGATCTTGCCGGTCTTGGCGGCACCGCCCGGTGAGCCGAGATCCTCGAAGAACTCGACGTTCGCCCGGTAGTAGTCCTTCCACTGGTCGGGCACGTCGTCCTCGTAGAAGATCGCCTCCACCGGGCAGACCGGCTCGCAGGCGCCGCAGTCCACGCACTCGTCCGGATGGATATAGAGCATGCGCTCGCCCTCGTAGATGCAGTCGACAGGGCACTCCTCGATGCATGACTTGTCGAGCAGATCGACGCAAGGCTGCGCGATGATGTAGGTCACCTCGGAACTCCTCTTCAGTCCACGCGCTGGCACGCCCGCGGGGGCTGGCCGGACCCCGCATCGGGGCCACAGCCCAAGTATCGCCTGCCCGGCCTGCGCCTGCGCCATCGGTCCGGTCCCGTGGGATGGCAGGCTATCAGCCGAGCTGGATGGCCCCGGCCGGCGCTGGCGACCGGTCGCGGGTCCAGCCGTTAGCGCCTTTGGCCGCCCGCCATTCGTAGTGGCCGTAGCGAACCTGGCGGATCCCGTAGCGCGGCGCATACGACACCAGCCAGGCGGCCACCGACCAGCCTTCGGACGGGTGCGGAACGGCGACGGTCAGCTTCGGGTCGGTCGCGGCGTGCACCGGCAGCGGGCCGAACGTCCGCGTCAGTCCCTGGCTGGCGGCGGTGAGACGGGTCCGGCCCAGCGAATGCCGGTCGTACCAGCACCAGACCGAGCGCGGGTCGTGCCCGGTAAACCCGAGGGACAGGCCGGCGGCCATCTGCTGGTACTGGATGTAAGCGGTGCCGTCGGCGCTGCGCTGAACCGCTTGCGCCGCCTTGTAGACCGGAATCTGCTGGTACCTGGGCACCCTGGTCAGGGCCTGGAAGAACTTATTCGTCGCATAGATGGGATCCTCCAGCTGGCGCGTCGTACCCCAGCCCTGCGATGGTCGCTGCTGGAATACGCCGACCGAGTCCCTGTCGCCGAAGCGGAGATTCTGCAGCTTCGACTCCTGCAGCGCGGCTGCGTACGCGACCGTGACCGCGTGGGCCGGCAACGCATCCCGCCTGGCCACGCCCGCTATCGTGGCCGCGACTGCGGCCTGGCCGGGGTCCAGCCTGAACACCTGGCCGTGCGTCTTCACCGCACAGCCGCTGCCCGGCGCCAGCAACGGCGCGACGCGCCGGAATGCGACGTATGCGCCGCCGCTGAGCAGGATGATGACGGCAAGGACGATAACGGCGGATCGGCCGCGCCTCCTGCTTGTTCCCGGCACAACTACAGAACGTACCCGGTGCGGGCCAGCCGCTAGGCTCGCTCGCCATGAACGCCGCACCGCAAATGCCCGCATCGACGCTGCCCGCCGTGATCGACGAACTCTGGCAGCGGCGCGGCGAGCTGACCCCGCAGGACGCCCCCGCGCGCGCAGTGGTGGTCGCGGCGGTCGACTCGATCGACGCGGGACGCGCCAGGGTGGCCAGGCCGGATCCGGTGACCGGCGAGATCCTCGTCGACGAGCGGGCCAGGCGCGCGATCCTGCTGGCGTTCCGGCTGCTGCCGATGGTCGCCTCGCGGGTCGGCGATTTCCGCTACCACGACAGGGTGCCGCTCACCAGTCACCTCGACGGAGTGCGAGCCGTGGCTGGGTCGATCGTCCGCTGGGGCGCGTACGTGGCGCCTGGTGCCGTGCTGATGCCGTCCTTCGTCAACATCGGCGCCTACGTCGATGGCGGCACCATGGTGGACACCTGGGCGACCGTCGGCTCGTGCGCCCAGATCGGGAAGAACGTCCACCTCTCCGGCGGGGCCGGCATCGGCGGCGTGCTCGAGCCGGCGGGCGCGGTGCCGGTGGTGATCGAGGACGATGCGTTCATCGGATCGCGATGCATGGTGGTGGAAGGCGCGCGGGTGCGCACTGGCGCCGTGCTTGGCAGCGGCACGATCCTGACCAGGAGCTCCCACGTCATCGACGTGCAGACGGGCGAGGAACTGCCTCGCGGCGAGATCCCGGCCTGGTCGGTCTGCGTGGGCGGTACCAGAAGCAGGAAGTTCGCCGGCGGCGAATTCGGCATGCCCTGCGTGCTGGTTCTCAAGCGGCTGCCGGCCGGCAGCGCGCACGACAAGGCGGCGCTGAACGACATTCTTCGCGATCACGGCATGAACGCCTGATCGGTATGCCCGGCATGCCCGGCATGAACGCCTGGCAGGCCTGGCAGCAACGCCTGAACAGTCATCTGAACAGTCATCTGAACAGTCATCTGATCAGCACCATCCGAGCACTGATCTGGATCATCATCGGCATGATCAACATCTCCTGCTCGCGGCGGCACTGACTCCGCCGGCACCGCGCGCCGCTGCGGGGCAGCCCGGTCGCGGCTACCCTGGCGCGGCTACCTTTGGGATCATGAGCGTGCCTTCCGATCCACGCCGCCGCATGCGCCGCCAGGGCCCGGCCACGCTGCGCGGCAAGGCCATCCCGAAGACAACTACCGACCAGCGCCTGCTGGACAGGCGCGGCCCGAGCGACTGGGTGCACACCGATCCGTGGCGGGTGCTGCGGATTCAGGCGGAGTTTGTCGAGGGCTTCGGGCTGCTCGCTGAGCTCGGCCCGGCGGTGTCGGTGTTCGGATCAGCCCGGTCCGTCCGGGGAACGAACGAGTATGACCGGGCAGAACGGATTGGCGCAGGGCTGGCCTCGGCGGGCTACGCGGTGATCACCGGGGGTGGTCCCGGGATCATGGAGGCGGCCAACCGAGGTGCCGTCAGCGCGAACGGCATATCCGTCGGCCTCGGCATCGAACTGCCCATCGAGCAGGGCCTGAACGAGTACGTCGAGATCGGCCTCGAGTTCAGGTACTTCTTCGTGCGCAAGACCGTCTTCATCAAGTACTCGCAGGCCTTCGTCGTCCTGCCGGGCGGATTCGGCACCCTGGACGAGCTGTTCGAGGCGGTCACCCTTGTGCAGACAGGAAAGATCACGAGGTTCCCGATCGTCCTTGTCGGCAGCGACTACTGGTCCGGGCTGCTGTCCTGGATCCACGGGACGCTGCTCGCCCGCGGCAAGATCTCCGCGGGTGATCCGGATCTCCTGCGGATTGCCGATGACCCGGCGGAGGTCGTCCAGATCATCCTGGACGCGCACAAGTCCGGTGCGCTGCCCGGGCTCGCCTGATCAGGCAGCTCGGGCGGGCCGGGTCAGCCAGGCTCGCGCACGGTCCCAGGCCGGCGGGCCGGGTCCGCCGGGCTCGCGCACGGTCCCAGGCCGGCGGGCCCGTGCGGCCGGGCTGCGTCGGCTGGGCGGGTCCGGCTGGCGCTGCTGGTCCGGCTAGCCAAGACCGCGCACGGTCCAGGCCGGGGGGCGGATGCCGCGGATGGCCTCGGCCATGTCGAGCGCGCGCCTTATCTGCAGCGGATGCGAGGTGCGGACCACGGTGGCACCCAGCCAGGCGCAGATCGCCGCGATGGCGGCCGGCCCGGCACCAGGCACGCCGGGTGCCGGGCCGAGGCCGGCTCCGGCCGCGCCCGGCGCTGGCCGCTGCGGCGCCCGCCCGCCGGCGGGCCCGTGGCCGGAGCTGGTGTCGGGACCGTCCCGCAGGTCCACGAGCGTGGCATAGCCCGCCGCGCTGGCTTGCGGCAGCCGCGCTGGCCGCACCTCGACGAGCAGCCGGCCGGCGGGCAGCCCGGCGCCGATGGCGGCCAGCGGATCTGCACAGGCCAGGATGGCCCCGGTGCGCAGCGCCATCGGCGCATCACGCACGATGTCGGCCTGCCCACTGGCGGCGCAGACCAGAATGCCGGGATGACTGGCCCGGAATGCCGCGATCGCGGCCGGGCCGGCGGTGCCGAGATCGACGAGCGCAGCGCCCGCGCGGACGGCAGCTGCCGCCTCGATCGCCGTTCCCGCTACCGCGAGCACAGCGGTTCCTGCTGCTGGCAGAGCGCCCGATGGATCCGCCATGGCCCCGAGCATGGCACGATTTCCTATGTGCCAGTGGTGCTCATCGTCGTGGCCGCCGCGATCGTCGTCGCGGTGATCATTGTCGCGCTCGGGCGCGGCGGTGAGCTCGGGGAATTCACCGCCGACTTCGTTGCCTTTGATGTCGATGACGTCACGGCCACCGACGTGGCGCTGCTGCGGCCGCCGCCGTCGCTGTGCGGATATCACATTCCCGCGACGGATCAGGCCCTCAGCCGGATCGCCCAGACGATGACGGAGCGGGACGTGGAGATCGCGACGCTGCGACGGCAGCTGGCGGAGCTGCGGGCGATGGCGGACGCCAGGGCGGCACGGGGCCCGCAGGTGCCGCCGGAATGGCCGGCGGCGGACGCGCCCGCTGCGCCAGGTTCGCCCACTGTGCCCGGTACACTGGCCGGCGCTATGCCCGGTCCGCCCGCCGCGCCAGCCGTGCCAGGTCCGCCAGCCGTGCCAGGTCCGCCCGCAGCTCCCGCACTCGGTGGCGCGGCCGCAGCTGGCGGAGCGATTCCCGCGCTGCCGTCACGGCCCAGCGTACGGCGGCGCGAAATGACCGATCCCCCGTCGGCGCCGGATCCGTCCCAGGCGCGGACCCCATGGTCGGCCTGGGAACGGGCATCCGGCCCGGCAGCCAGTCCGGGGGCAACTGCACCGGACCCGGATCCGCGCCCAGCCGGCGCTGACGACGCCCCGGCTGCCGATTCAGAGCTGGCCACGGACACCGACCCCTGGCTAGCCCAGGACCCGGCCCCGGGCACCGGCCCTGGCGGGCCTGGCGGGCCTGGGGAGGCGTGGTGACCTCGGCCGGCCGCGGCGTGGCCTTCGGCGCGGACGGGCGGGCCCGGTGTCCGTGGTGCCTCGGCAGCGCCGACTACCTCGCCTATCACGACGACGAGTGGGGCAGGCCAATCCGCGATGACACGCGGATGTTTGAGCGGCTCTGCCTGGAGGCGTTCCAGTCCGGCCTGTCCTGGCTCACGATCTTGCGCAAGCGGGAGAACTTCCGTGCCGCCTTCCACGGCTTCGACATGGCCGCGGTGGCCGCGTTCGGGCCGGCCGACGTGAGCAGGCTGCTGGCCGATCCCGGCATTGTGAGGAACAAGGCGAAGATCGAGGCCGCGATCCGGAATGCCGCCGCCGCGCTGCAGTTGCCCGCCGGGCTCGCGGCGCTGGTCTGGAGCTATGCGGACGCTCCGCGCAAGGCACCGGTGACGCTGGCCGACATCCCCGCCTGGACTCCCGCGTCGAAGGCGCTCGCGACGCAGCTCAAGCGGCACGGATTCGGGTTCGCCGGCCCGGTCACTGCCTATGCGACGATGCAGGCAAGCGGCGTCGTTAACGACCATCTTCAGGCGTGCACTTTCCGCACCGTCCCGGCTTCCTGACCTTTCCCGCGGGCGTCCGGCCACGGGGGCGCCCGGCCGCGGGATAGGGCGCGGAAATGAACTGTCGCCGTTCCGGGCCGCGGTTGTGAAGTACGCAGAACGTGTCAGACTGTCCGTTAATGGCTCGATGGACGCTAGCTGAGCGAGGCCGGGCACGCCCTCCGGCGTGGATGCGGCGGGCCCGCCGCGGCTGTATGACCATTTCAGCTACCCGGGGGCTGGCTGGCAGCGGCAGTTCACAGTGGGGCTACTGTGGCGTGGGCCGGCGGTCGTGACAGGCGAGCTGGCCACTCCCACCGCTGACAGCCGCGGGCTCTGGCTCCCGGCCGGCTATGGTTTGACAGCTCGTTGGAGGCGAGATGACCGAGGTTGAGCAGGCACCCCCTGGCGTTGACCCCACAACGCCTACGCCTGCGCGCCTGTACGACTACTACCTGGGCGGATCGAACAACTTTGCGATCGACCGCGAGGTAGCCGAGCAGCTGCGGGTGAGCCTTCCCGAGCTCACCGACGCGGCCTGGGCGAACCGCGGATTCCACCAGCGGGCGGCCCGCTGGATGGCCGCCGAGCACGGCATCAGCCAGTTCATCGATCTCGGGTCCGGGCTGCCCACGCAGGGCAATACGCATGAAGCGGTGAGCGAGCTGGCGCCGGATGCGCGGGTTGTCTACGTTGATCATGACCCGATGGTGCTCGCGCATGCCAAGGCGCTGCTGACCGGGACCCGGGCCACCACGGTGATCCAGGCCGACCTGCGCGATCCCGAGGCGGTGCTCGGCCTTCCGGAACTGCTTGCGCTGATTGATCTTGCCCAGCCGACCGGCCTGCTGATGACGGCGGTCCTGCACTTCGTGGCTGACACGTCAGATCCGCGCGGGCTGGTGGCGCGGTACATGGGCGCACTCGCACCAGGGAGCTACCTGGCGCTGTCGCACGCCACTGCCGACCGGCTGCCGCCACGTGCGGTTCAGGCGATGTATGACGCCTACGAGAAATCCACGGAGCAGATTCACCTCCGTTCCAAGGCCGGCATCGAGCGCCTCTTCGACGGCCTTGAGCTGGTGGTGCCATTCGAAGGGGCCGAGCCTGGCGTCACGTTCGTGGGAAAATGGGGCGCCGAGGACCCCTGTGCGGCGGACACGGACGGCTCCCGGGTGCTCTACTGCGCCGTGGCCAGGCGACCGTGAACCCCAGCCATCACCGCTCGCCGCCGCGGCGTGAAGCGGCAGCCGCGAGCAGGCCTGCGCAGGTGACCGGGATGTCGCGGCCTGAGCGGCCCGCCGAGAGCGCGAAACCCGCCGTTGCGGCGCTGGGCATCGACATCGCCGGGCAGTCCTGGCGGCGGTCCGGCGATGGCACCGGGTCCATCGAGGTCGCCTTCGTCCGCGGCGCCGCCCAGCCCGGCGACTGGGTGCTGATGCGGGTGGCGGGTGACCCGTCCGGCCGGGTGCTTGTCTATGACATGAACGAGTGGGCGTGCTTCCTCGACGGCGTGCGCAAGGGCGAATTCGACGACGCGGCCGGCTAGCGGCGGTCGGCTTCGCGGCCCGGCCAGGTCCGCCGAGCGGCGGCGGGGGCACCCTGCCTGCGCCCTCGCCTGCGGCCCGCCTGACGGCGGACGATTTGGCTGAAGCTCTTGTCCGGCCCGACCATTCATGCTATGTGCAATCAATGATCGCAAAGTTTGTGAATCACAACTTAAGTAGCGGTATGCTACAAGTGATGTCCTGTCAAGAGGGAGATCACGGATGGCCGATGACGCGTACGGCGCGACGATAGCGAAGCGCCGTCTTTCCCGCCGCCTCACCGAGCTCCGGGTTGCCACTGGCTACACGGCCAACCACGTCTGCGACATCCTGAACTGGGGCCGGGGGAAGGTCGGGCGCTTCGAGGCAAATCAGTGGAAGCGCCCGGAGATGAGTGACATCCGCGATCTGCTCCGCATCTACGACGCGCCGGCGGGCGTCCAGGACGAGCTTGAGGAGCTTGCGATCAGGGCCCGCGCCAGGCCCTGGTGGCGCGACTACCCCGAGATCTTCGACAACGAGTTTCCCGGCTTCGAGAACGACGCCTCCCGCATCCGGGTCTTCATGCCCCTGATCCTGCCGGGCCTGCTGCAGACGCCCGCCTACGTGGAAGCACTCATGCGGGCAGGCTCGCGGCCGCCGGCCTGGCGGGAGCGGGCGCTGCAGACCCGGCTGCGGCGGCAGGAAATCCTCGATCGCACGGACGCCACTTTGCCGAAGCTCAGCGCGGTCATCACCGAGGCGTCGCTAATGTACCGCTGGGGCACCCGCGCGGATCGCTACGAGCAGGTGGACCACCTAGCCGCCATGGGTAGCCGGCCCAACGTCGAACTCCGCATCCAGCGCTTCATCGACGGTCCGTATCCGGGCATGCACTCCATGATCAACATCTTTAGCTTCCCCAACGGGGAGCCGAACCTGGTGTACATGGAGACCGACTACGCAATCGAGGAGGTGAGCAGCGCGGAGTCCGTGAACACGTACGTCCAGGCCTTTGGCCGCGCCAGCGACGGGGCGTTAGAGCCCGCCGACACCGCGGTCTTTCTCAGGCAACTCGCCGATCAACTGGAGTGAAGACGATGACCGATCTGTCTCAAGCCGCCTGGCGGAAAGCAAGGATGAGTTCGCAGAACGGAGGCTGTGTCGAGATCGCTGCCAATCTTCCCGGCGTGACTGCCGTCCGGGACAGCAGGCGGCCGGATGACGGCGCCCACGTCGTCGGGCGCGCAGCGTTCGCGGCGTTCCTCGCGGACCTGAAGGCCGGCCGCTTTGACATCGAGGCCAGCTGAACTATCCGTAGCGCGAACGCAGGAACCCCCCGGGATGCAGCCCGGGGGGTTCCTGGTGTTACTGCGCCTGTCTCAAGGCCCGGCACGTCGCCGTGGGGCAACTTGCCGCGTTTGCGACTGTACAGCGCCCTTTGCCGCCTGCACAGGCCTGCGCAGCCGGTCAGACGCCCGCGCGCCGCAATCAGCGGCCTGTCCGGCGGGGCAGGGATGCGTTCAATCTGGCCATTTTCCTGGGAGGCCATTGCGAAGAGGGGCAAATGACTCATAATCTGTGCTTCACAGATACCTGAGTCGCGAAGGCGGATGAGCATGTTACCGTCGCCCGCGGGGAGCGGGGAGGACCGGCCCGGTGGGCTTGGTCGGCCATCTGCTGATGGCGGACTGATGGCCGCACCCATCGCCGACGCCTTCGCGGTGGCGCCGATTCCCGTGCAACCCAGCGTACGCTCCGGTGGCTGCTTCGCCAGGCCGCTACCACTCGACGGTAGCTGCGCTGGCGCCGCTAGGCGCTTTTTCCGTGAGGCGGTCGCCGGGGTCGGGATGCCGGGCGACCTCATCCACGACGGCATCACCATGGCCAGCGAGCTCGCCGCCAACACGATGCACGCACAGGACAACGTCGAGTTCGGCAGCAACCGGCTACGCCCGGTGACCGGATTTCCTGAGCTGTGGATCTATGCTCGCGGGACCGGGGCCAGATGCGAGCTCGTCTGCAAGGTCTTCGACTCCCAGCCACGGTGGAAGACGGGTGACCTTCCCGACCCCACCAAGCACGCGCTGGAATCGGTGAACGGCCGGGGTCTCCAGGTGGTCAACGGACTATCGGCAGGTCAATGGGGCTTTCACCCGACCAGGGCCCGGCTGGGCAGCTGGAAGGTGCCGGGCAAGGTCGTCTGGTTCTCGCTGCGGCTGCCGCCGTCTTGTGAGCAGGTCCGGTCCGGCCGCCCGCGGATTAGCCCATGGCAGGCCGTCAACGAGCTTGAGGCGATGGTGACTGACCGGGGAATCGGAGGTCGCCTGGTCCGGGTGGACGAGCCTGCGGCGGGCCTGGCCGTGCTCTCCGTCAGCCGCGACCTGACGGTGTGGTGCCATGGCGGCACGGTCTCATGGAAGACGCAGGACGGCAGCTACGAGCGCCGGTCGCTGGCCGATCTCGTCGATGTCACCGAGCAGATCATCTGCACGCACGAGGAACTTGAGGCTATCGGAGCCAGGACCTGACGGACGAAGTTCGCCGTAATCACCCCGGCGCTCATCGCCGGGGTGATTTTGCGCTGCCAACTTCGCGGGCAGGCCGCCAGGCGCGCTTCCCGCGGCTTCGGGGAGCCTGCCGGGCAGTCTCAACGGCCCTGGTAGACCGGCTCCTGCTTGTGCACGAAGGCCATGGTCGCGGCGCGATGATCCGCCGTCCGGCCGAGTTCCGCCTGCAGCTGGGCCTCCATCTCCAGGGAGTCCGCCAGCCCGTGGGCGGCGGCGAATGCCAGGCTCTGCTTGATCGCCGCGTAGGCGGCCGTCGGCCCGGCGGCCAGCCTGGCGGCCAGGTCGTGCGCCGCGCCGGCCAGTTCGTCATCGGCCACTACCGAGTTGAACAGCCCGTAGCTCAGCGCCTTGTCCGCTGCCAGCGGCTCGGCGAGCAGCAGCAGCTCGGCCGCCCTCGCCGGGCCGGCCAGCCGCTGCAGCGTCCAGGATGCGCCGGAGTCGGCCCCGAGCCCGACCCGCGCGAACGCCATCAGCACGCTGGCCCGCTGCGCGGCGATGCGGAAGTCGCAGGCGAATGCAAGCGAGGCGCCGGCCCCGGCTGCCACCCCGCCCA